>JAJRXH010000024.1 GCA_024276395.1 archaeon | reverse complement strand
CTATCAGGAAGATTTACTGCTTGCCATTCTTGAAGAACTTCAAGAAATCAATTCCAACTTGGCCGACCTAAAGATGTTGGCAAAGAAATTCATCGAAGATTTTCCAGAAAGCCTTTTCCAAACTACCAAGTTCGACTCCGACCACGGTTCTGCTACTACCATCGATGTAAAAAAGGCAACTTCACCCCAAAAAAATTCAAATGTGAACCCACAAACCCCTTTCACGAGCATGGACATCTTAAGAATGAGACCTGGAACGCTGAAAACTTTTAAAGTTGTCCAAAAGCTTGGAGAAGCGACTTGCACTCAAGTAGCAGAAATTACAGGTAGGACGCATGGACTCGAGAGTCGATACCTCAATGAACTAGCACGCCATGGTCTACTCACAAAGAAAAGGGTATCTGACGGAAAAACACATTACGTGGTATATTCCATTGCTGAAAATTTTAGTAATCCAAGGGAATGAATCATCATCCAATAACGAGTGTCCAACAATACTCTTGCCTGGAAATTGACTTGGGTGAACTCCATCATGAAAACCATCACGTTTCATAGTTATAAAGGAGGAACTGGCAAAACCTCCATTGCCGTGAATTTTGCTTGGTATCTAGCCGTAAATGGACATAATACTTGCCTCATTGATTTTGATCTGCGAGCACCGTCCCTTCATTCCTATTTCCCCTTGTCAAGAAATGAACAAGTAAACTATTTCACGGACTATCTACTAGATTTGTCTCCAATAGAGGATATTTTTCGTTCAATTCCAGTCACTAGTGATAATCCCTCTCTTTTTTGGATTTCACGTGCATCATTTGAATTCATCAGGCAAGAATCCGAACAACGTCAAAAACTAATCCAAAAAGATACATCCATTCTCCCAAAACTGTTCAAAACCATTAAATATCTTGAAAACTTGGGTTTTAATTATCTCATCATTGACAACATGCCGGGCGTCTCATATCGAGCGCTTGATGCCCTCATCGCATCTTCTCACATTGTGAACATCACTCGTCCAAGCATCTCTGACGTGACTGGATTAAAAGAATTGGCCGTGAACATTTACAGTCGTTTAAGTGAAGACGCGCGCGTTGGCCTCATCATCAATCAACGAGAGGAACAAGATGACCGTGTACAAGCCTTCACCAAGGAATCAAAAGAACTTATGGAAGATTTAAAACTACAGGCACGGATACACGATGAACTTCAGAAAGCAATGGTACGCTTGAACAATCTTTTCGAGTTTCACATCATTGCTCACATCCCACGAATTCCCTTCCTCGTTGAGCGTATCTACGTACCAGATAAACTTGATTTAGTCATGAAAGACCATCGTCTACAACCGTTCATTGAGGCCTTACATAAACTCAAGAAATGGGTAAAAGAAGGGTAAAAACTTGTCACGAGCACCAGATGACTGGAGACAATACCTTGAATATCTTGAACAAGCAAAGAAACAATTCAAGGAAATCGAAAGGAACTCAGAGAGTAATTATTCCCAGCCAAAGAAATCAGTACTGTCTTTTTTAAAAAGTCATCAGAATTTCATGGCATTACTTGTCATCGTGGTCATACTAATCAATTTATTCACGGTGGTACCACTCTTAGTTTCGCTGAACGCCTCGAACAGTTCTGATGAAATACCGCGAATACCACAGTCGGATGATGAAACGAACATCAACGACTCCTTTCTTCCCAATTGGAAACAACTATACCGAATAGACAACAATCTTAATATCCTTCCTTATCACGTGTTGGACAAAAATTTAGAAGCCATTAAGCCTTTATCTTTTTCGGAAATACCCTATGTTGCTTGGCTGCTCATGAATGAAGAACTCTTCATGGAAAGAAAAGAAAGTAACCACACATCACTGGTGCTCCTCACCACGTATCTTCATGAAAAAAACTTAACCTGGGACGAATTACAGAGAAACACGCTTTCTAACAAGATCATCCAAATACTTGACCAGATTCCAACAACTGAATTAGTTTGGATGGGACTTACTTTAAACGTACCTCTCGTTCGTCTAGGAAAAGGACAAGTCTCTTTTAGCTATCAAACTACAAACAAATCCGAGAAAACGAATGAATTCACGATCAATTTGAGAATCATTCTTACGAATATCATTACTTATCTTAAAGATAGTCGCATCCATCCAGATTTAAAAATCGTGTTGGCACATCCATTTTACATGAATGATTCGCAAAATGATTCCATCATTACCACATCTCGTGATCATCTCCTACTATCTTGGATGCTCTTAGATCTCTCAAGAGACCACCCCGAAGAAAACACTATTTCTCAGTTCCTCTCACTAACAAATAAAATGCTATTACATTTCACCACGGTAATTGGCCCACAAGATAATTACAGAGCAATTCTCAAGGAAATATCCCTCTCCAAGAAAAACAACACATCTCGACCAACCAGCAATGAAACCATACTATTCGACCAATTGCTAGCATATCTTCTCTTAAATCGAGCACGACACGTTACCACGGATCTAAATTATCTTGAAGAAACGGTAGAAATGTTCAATTTTTTGATAAATGTCTTTGTTACCGTCAATTATACAGTTCATCATTCCATCGACATTAAATCATTAACTACCAGTTCAGATCAATATCTCACTCACGATCAATTATGGACAACTATCATCCTATTTCTTACTGGACAAGCCGGCATCGCAAGAAACACGTTCACATCACTGAAAACATTCGCATATAATGAGTCCATCGATCTAATAAAGAGTTGTCTTAACTGTAATGAAGAGGAATACCTTCTTTCTGATCAAATCTTGATTTACTTCAGTAATGAGGATAATGCAAGCTTTCTGATCACACCGACATTAAATGAAAGTCGCACGATCGTCATACCTTCCACTAACACTGAAGAAATGATTGTTTCTGGAGTTGCCAGTAGTTATGATATCCTTACCGCAATGTCACTAATCATATCCATAATCTTGCTTGATAAGATTTATCACGGAACAAAAAGAAGAAAAAAACCACCCGTGACCAGAGGTAATCCCACAAGGACTCGTGTTTTATCCTCGCAACGCACGGAACGACAGCAGACTCACGGATGACGCGATGCCGATGCTTGAAAGCCACGCATCACCGACGTGATGACGTTATCGGAAAACCAGAAGAGAAAAAAGAAGAAAACCACCCGTGACCAGGGTAATCCCACGAGACATCGTGTTTTATCCTCGCAACGCACGGAACGACAGCAGACTCACGGATGACGCGATGCTGATGCTTGAAAGCCCCGCATCACCGACGTGATGACGTGATCGGCAAAACAGAAGATAAAAAAGAAAAAGAAATTGGACTAACCAAGTACTGCCAACAAGAAACATATCCCAGAATCTGAATGACGTGAGTACTCATCAACAAACCCTGAGATTGAGAGAAAGACGTCCTACATCGACAAAAAGTAAACCAGAAAATACCTTCAATTACTTTCACTCCTCAGAATCTGTTCTCCCTCAAGGAAAAATCCTACTAACCGATTCATTAGTAGTATTTCTGATAAATCTTTCAGAGAATTAGATTGTTAGACTTTTCTGAAAATTTGGATTGGGAAAAACCCGATTTTCCCATCATCGATATGAGAAATACCATTCTTCGATGATGTTGAACATCTTTCTGAGAAAATCGGGAGATTTCTTCAAGAGAATGGTAGACGACCGTTCTTTTCACCTGGTCATACAAGGACACCATCAAAAGAAAGGAATCTAGTCGCCTTAATTGAAAAAAATGAGAGTTTCAGAAAGGTCTAAGCTTGTTTTAGGTGTAACCAAGGAAAAACAAACATCTTAAAAAGCAGTTGTTATTAGTATCATGGAGCCTCAATGAGACCCACAATCTAGAAGAGGGTTTCTGAAAATGGATGTTGATCAAATTTGGGAGGAAATTAACAAGCATGACGTCAAGTATCTGAGCATGCAGTTCTCAGATATACATGGAACTGTAAAAGAAATCGTGATACCTACAGACAAGTTGGATGATGCCATCAAGTATGGCGTCTGGTTTGATGGCTCATCCATCGAAGGATTCACGAGAATTCAAGAGAGTGACTTGTACATTAAGCCAGATCTTGATACTTTCACGATTTTGCCAATCAAACTATCTGACACGGATGAAACGACGGCACGTTTCATTTGTGACACGTTCAATCCAGACGGCACTCCCTTTTTCGGAGGACCACGTCACGTACTCAAGGAAGCACTAAACAAAGCAAGGGAAATGGGCTTTACCTACTTCGTTGGACCAGAGGTGGAGTTCTACCTTTTTAAAAATGGGTCATCACTGGACAAGAAAAGTTATTTCGACATCTTTCCTGCCGAAGGATTTACTGTTCTAAAAGAAATAGGAATTGCACTAAAAAAGTTTGGAATTGATGTCGAGGCCATCCATCACGAAGTTGGTCGCGGTCAATACGAAATTGATTTTCGCTACAGTGATGCCTTGACAATTGCCGACCAAGTGATTACTTTGAAGTATGTTGTGAGAAGAATTGCTAGCCTACATGGACTCACTGCAAGTTTCATGCCAAAACCAGTTTATGGAGCACCAGGATCAGGAATGCACACGCACATGAGCTTGGGTGAGGCAACTTCTGGAGATAATGCTTTTTACAATGAAGAAGATCCATATGGACTTTCTGAAACAGCATATCACTTCATTGGAGGACTCATAGAGCACATCAAATCGGTCTGTGCCCTTACCAACCCTACAATCAACTCTTACAAGAGACTCGTTCCCGGATATGAAGCACCGATTTACATTGTCTGGGGCAGCATGAACCGATCAGCTTTAATTCGCATTCCCCGCTGGTTCAAGGGAAAGAAAAGTTCAGCTCGTCTCGAACTAAGAAATCCAGATCCTAGCTGTAACCCTTATCTAGCATTTGCCGCCACTTTAATAGCAGGTCTTGACGGAATCAAGAAAAAGATTACTCCTCCTGATCCTGTGGAAGAAAATGTCTATGTTTCTGAAAAGTTGACCCAAGAAGGCGAGCACTTGCCAACAACACTGTTTGAAGCCTTACAACACTTGCGAAATGATCCTTTGATGAAAGATGTGCTAGGTGAACATCTATTTGAGCGATACTATAACTCCAAGATGAGAGAATGGAATGAATTTAGCGTGCAAGTAACAGAGTGGGAAATAGACAAGTATTTGGAAAGTGCTTAAGCTAATAACTCCAAATAATAGCTCCGAACTTTTCATTCTCTTCATTTCATTCTCTCCTCTTCATCATTTCTCGATGTTCTTTTTTATTTTACCAGCACACGACATTCATTTATTGCTCTCAATAATCTAATTCCCATTTCTTTAATACCAAAAAACAAAAAAATTACCGAGAGTTATTCAGTTATCCCCGTCATTTAAAAGATGTTTTTAAAAACCCACTTGTTCCTTTAAAATCTCCAAGGAGAAGTGAATAACTCTCGAAGTTAATATGACATCTTTCTTTCTTGGTTGTATGGATGATGATAGATTACAAGCATCAACGTCAGGCTATCCATCATTGAATGATTTTTTTAATGGAGAACATCATCTAGCAATTGGTGGATTTTTTAGTAAGATTTGGAAGAAATTTTGAAGATGTTCTTTCAAGACAGGTTCATTTTGGTAGATGGAAAGTGACATTCTAATGTTTGCTAGTAACCATGACAATGGGACTTCTACTGAATCAGAAGCTGCTCTGTTGAAT
>JAJRXH010000365.1 GCA_024276395.1 archaeon | reverse complement strand
GATCTAATCTTTCTGTTACGAGTGTTTCCTAGGTCGTGATGCTGCGTCATTCGTTAATTGACATCGCTTTTGAGAGGCTCGATGATAAAAAAAGGAAACTTGTTGGACTACAGGATCCGTGGAAGTTTTTTTGTCTCTTTCATTCAAGTGATCCCTGTCATTCCTTCTGTTGGAAGAAAATTTCTATTATTTCCAAGAGCGACGTTCATTTACTTCTCACTTACTGTTTTTACGTTGAATTACACCATTCGCTTTTGCTGGTTTAAGTGATAAGTCTTTTAAAGGAGTTCAGCTTATATTTAACATGGAAGTAAGATACAAAATGTATCGTATGATACAATAAGTATGGTATATGAACTTCCACATATGATCATTAACACGTGCTTGAAATCACAAAAAAACTTCAAGCACGGAGGTGAGGTAAAGATGAGAGGATTCAGGAGATCAGATGACATCTTTAGGGAATTTGAAAGAATGTTTCAAGAAATTGAACGAAGAATGCATGAAATGATTAACGAGGCCTTTTCTCCAGAAGCTTGGAAAATGATGCCTGAAGAACTTGAAAATAATCCATACGTGAAGACATATTATTGGGGTTACCGTGCTGAGATAGGACCCGATGGAGTGCCCAGAATTGAAACCTTCGGAAACATACCGACACCATCACTACCAATGAACTCCACGGAAGAAGTCGTGGAAACTACTCCAACTGCACCAGTGTCTCCAGAAATGCAAGGAACTCGACTTGGTGCTGAACCAGTTACTGACATTATCGTAGATGAACAGGACGGTCTCATTAGGGTCATCATGGAATTACCGGGAGTTACCGAGCGCGACGTGAAGCTTGACGTCTCTGAAAGCACGTTGAAAGTGGAAGCGACCAACGAATTCAAGCGCTTCTACAAGGAAGTAACCTTTCCCAAGACTATTGATCCTAAAACAGTGAAGAAATCGCTAAAGAACGGCATTCTAGAACTCAAGTTCAAGTTTAGAAATGGCAATGATAATAAAAGACGATTTAGAATAAGATTACCTTGAGTAAAATCGTTGTTTCTGGATGAACTCTCTAAACTTCCTTCCATTTTTTCCACTCTGATTCGTCACGTATTTACTTGGTAAGTAAACTTCTAACGATTAATGTTTCATCATGTTCCAATTGTTGGAAAAAATCTGGTAGGAAGATATTTACATCCAACGATCACGATCACGAGAGTATGAAACAAAATTGTAAAAAAATCACGATCACGAGGTGATTGAATGATGAGCAAGGAAAAGAAAAAACCATTAATTTTAAGAGTGGAACAAGCTGATCCCGACGATGTGGGTCGTGGTATTGTAAGAATTGATCCCCGAATAGCAGATGATTATGGAATTGGCACGGGAGATGCCGTCATCATTGAAGGACGCCGTCGTGCGGCTGCTTTGATGTATCCCGCGCGTTCCCGTCGTGGACAAAATGTCATCCAAATGGATGGTTATCAACGTCAGAGTGCGGGCGTGAGCATAGGTGAAGTAGTCAAGGTTTACAAGGCCGAAACAAAGCCTGCTGAAGTCGTGGAGTTTTCTCCCTTGGAACCAGTCCAGATTCGAGGAGGAGAAGGTTATCTCAAGAAAATGCTGCTGAATCGAGTTCTGATATTGGGTGACATCGTCCAGATAAAGACTTACTATCGTGCCATTCAGCTCATGGTAACTAGAATTAGACCACAAGCTGAGGTCGTGCAAGTCAATGATGCTACTAAAATTATCATTCGTCCAGAACCAGTCCAAAAAGACATTCAAAAGCAAGTCAAGGTCACGTATGATGATATTGGCGGCATGAAGGATGCCATTCGCAAGGTTCGCGAAATGATTGAATTGCCAATGAAACATCCAGAATTGTTTCAACGCCTGGGCATTGAACCACCTAAAGGTGTTTTGTTATATGGTCCGCCAGGGACTGGTAAGACCTTGCTTGCACGGGCAGTAGCTAATGAGACAGATGCTAATTTCTACACGATTTCAGGACCAGAGATAATGAGCAAATTTTACGGCGAATCTGAGAGTAACTTGCGGCGGATATTTTATGAAGCACAGAAAAACGCCCCTAGCATCATATTCATCGACGAAATTGACTCCATAGCACCAAAGCGTGATGAAGTTACTGGTGAAGTTGAACGACGAGTAGTAGCCCAATTATTGGCGTTAATGGATGGTCTAGAATCACGTGGTGAAGTCATAGTCATTGGTGCCACCAATAGACCGAATGCCATTGATCCAGCTCTTCGAAGGCCAGGCAGATTCGATCGTGAGATTGAAATTGGAATTCCTAACCAAGAAGAAAGGCTAGAAATCCTACAAATTCACACCCGTGGGATGAGCCTAGCTGATGACGTGAACCTTGAGGAGATCGCAGCTAAAACACATGGTTTTGTTGGTGCTGATCTAGCTGCTCTTTGCAAGGAAGCAGCAATGACGGCATTGAGACGACACCTTCCAGAAATCATGCTGTATGAAGACGAACCAACCATTCCTCTCGATGTCTTGGAGAAACTCTACGTAACCCACGAGGATTTCTTGATGGCACTTAGGGAAATTCAACCATCAGCCTTGCGAGAAGTACTTGTTGACATTCCTAATGTGACCTGGGAGGACATTGGTGGCCTTCACAAGGCAAAAGAAGAGCTTCGAAAAGCTGTTGAATGGACCCTAAAATATCCCAATACCTTCAAGCACTTCAAGGCCCGATCACCCAAGGGAATCTTGCTCTATGGTCCTCCAGGGACTGGTAAGACCCTACTCGCCAAGGCAGTTGCACATGAAAGTCAAGCTAATTTCATTGCCGTGAAAGGACCCGAACTTATGAGCAAGTGGGTTGGAGAGTCAGAGAAGGCCGTACGTGAGGTTTTCAGAAAAGGTCGGCAAGCTGCTCCTTGCGTGATTTTCTTTGATGAATTTGACTCCATTGCCCCAGCTAGAGGACGTGGATTAGATAATCAAGTGACAGAAAGAATAGTTTCCCAGCTTCTCACCGAGATGGATGGCCTTGAAGAATTACAAGGAGTACTGGTGATTGCGGCGACTAATCGTCCCGATCTCATTGATCCAGCATTATTACGTCCAGGAAGATTTGACCGCATTATCGAGGTTGGTGCGCCTGATCTAGAGGCTAGAAAGGAAATCTTTAAGGTACATCTTAAGGGACGACCCCTAGCAGAGGATGTCAACCTCGATGAGTTGGCACGACGGACAGAAGGCATGTCCGGTGCGGACATAGCCCTAATTTGTGAGCAAGCTGCCTTGAATGCCATCGAAGACTACATTTCCTCTCAGGGATTCGAAGATGACCCAGAGAAAATCAAGGATGCCAAGATAACCAAGAAGCACTTCGATAAAGCTCTCGATACAATCAAAAAAGAACGAATGGCAAGGAAAGAAGAGCCAACCACTTCAATTCCAGAAATCATGTAGATTTCAGTCCCCCTTCCTTCTTTTTTCAATTCTTTCTTCAGAGAGGTCTTCCTTTGAGTGAGGGGCTTTCTTCTCCCTCTTCCTCAATTAGAGGATGTGAAAAAGAATGAGCGAGAAGGAAAAGAGAAAAAATTAGGAGGGGGGATGCACGATGAATCGATTCCACGTATCGGAAGAAAAATCTGTTAAAAGGAAAGAAGATGTTAAAAAAAAGGATGCATCTTCTGAAATGCAAGAGGAGAGAACAGAATTGGAGATGGATGAACTATTAGAGATATTAGGGAATGAAACTCGTCGAAAGATCTTGGAATTATTGACACACGAACCTCTGTACGTGTCTCAATT
>JAJRXH010000364.1 GCA_024276395.1 archaeon | reverse complement strand
TATTAATAGGATCTGGATCATTGTTCTCCAATCAAGAATCTCGGAATTGCCATTAAAAAACCTTTTTTCAACTACCTTCAAGTCGTGAGTAGGAATCTTTTTTAATCACCCAATAAAAACCAAGAATGGAAGCCCGACGGGAGGAAAAATAACCGTGATTCAGCTAACCTTCCTTGGCGTGGGAAATGCCTTCAACCACCTTGGATTGGGATATCAAAGCATCCTCTTAAGGTGGGTAAACAAGAAGGGAGAAAATCAACAAGTATTACTGGATTGTGGCCCAACAGCGATTCAACAACTAATTGCTGAAGGCATCCATCCCAATAACATCTCGGCAGTCTTCTTGACCCATTTTCATGGAGATCATGCTGGTGGAATCCCCTTCTTATTACTACATCGAAAGTACATGCCTCAAGGAGATACTCCTCTTCATCTCATTGGTGGCACGGGCTTAAAGAATCGAATGATGAAATACTTGGAAGCTCATTATCCGAGCTTAAATGACTGGTTAAATGAAGGGAACAATAAAATAATCTTTCACGAAATCGTCAGTGAGGAAACACGTGTTCTTCCTACCCTCGGCATCTCATTCGAGACCGTCGCCATACCCCACCAACCAGAATCTTGGGGATATCGAATACACGTGAATGACAAGATCATCGCCATCTCTGGGGATACTCGCCCCACGGAGAACTTGAAACACCTAGCTGACAACGCCAGCGTGTTCATCATCGAATGTTCCACCATGGAATCCATTCCAGCTGATCACGTATCTTGGGACTGGCTTAAAAACGAATTAGAGAGCTGGAATGCATCACGGATCGTGTTCATCCACTATGCAGATGACGTGTGGGATTCACGCGAACTCATCACGAAGACTGATTCCAGAATCATCATTGCCCGTGATGGCAAGAAACTGATCCTAGAATGATGAAACAGATCAACATCTTCTTACACTAAAAAGAATGGTCTCTGCAAGCAAAATAAAAAAGAATGAGAATGAAGAACAAGAAGGTGAAGGAATGAAACAGCAAAGCAATGATGATTTTTTATCATATCAATTACAAGATGCAGAATCACTTCTTCATCGAATGGAAAAAAATGTAGTATTTGAACTAATTCAACACCTGAGAAAGCACCGACAACATCTCACTTCTGAAGAACAACCGGAATTTTCTCAATTGCTGCTAGATTGGAAAAGATTTCTTCTCCGAAGATACTTTCCTCTCTCCTTCAGGCTAGCTGAAGAAGCCGGATTCGTCATGGTGCCTCCAGAAGAGATAAGCAAGCAATATAGACGGCTAATGGAACATCAATGGCCCGCTAATGATTCAAGATCGATTGATAACTTTCTAAATGATGAAAAAACTTTACTTTCTGTCTTGAGAACACCTTCATTACGAAAAATACCGACAATGTTACTTTCTGATGATGAAGACAAGATTTTTCATCAACCTAACGATCATCTCATCTTGATGTACAACCCAGAAGCCCCAGATAAGAACTGGGCAACCCTGGCTCTCCACCTGAGAAAAGACACGAATGAGGCGGTCGCAGCGGAACTAAAATATTCCGAAGGAATAACCAAAGTGGACATATTCATTCTCTTGGCATCCTTGTTCGGGGTGTACATTTCGATCATTCAAGAAGAAGCCCTTAATCTTTTACAAAAAATCATTCAAGACGCGAGTGACACGTCCATCTCAATCAGCTTTCCAGAATTGATTGGAATCATAGGAATGCTGATCTTATTCTTGAAAATGCTCCAGATTCTAATAGGATTCATGATAGGAAAAAGAAGAATCGGAAGGCTAATCACCAAAAACAAAAAAGTGATGAAATCAAGACTTGACTCTAGCACGACTCTAATCATGCTCAGTTATTATCAAAGAAAGCGCAAGGCCTTATGGGCTCGTGCCGTATTCAATGTCATCATTGACCGAAATGGCGCCGACTTAGATGAGATACAAAAGGAACTATCGAGACGATGGGAAATATTTAGGGACTGGAAGACCTTGCAAAGATTTGTCAGTAGATTAGAAGCATTGGAGTGGATATTCCAAGATAACACCGGAACATGGAAAGTTCCACGTGGTAAAGTCATCGAACAACCAGATCACCTTCTTGATGATCAATTAAAAGATTCATTCGACCTACCCATAGATTTGCAAGCTGCCATTCGAGAATGCTACGCCGGATACCAAGATATTAGAACACGGTTTG
>JAJRXH010000363.1 GCA_024276395.1 archaeon | reverse complement strand
GTAGAAGGTCCGTTAAAAAGATCAACAGTTGGCCACGTGATGACCAATTCTGCGCCCCAATAACTCTCTGTTGTAAAGACATCGGGTACGTGATAAAAAGCATTGACCAATGAATAATATCCTTTCTCACCATACCCGAATGAGGTCGACCGAATAAGATCCGATATGTTCCATGCTGGAGAATTAACCAGTTTTTTCGTCATATTAAAAGTTTCGTCTGGCGTGGTACCCCCTTGAATTCTAATTTTATAATCTAACACTGAAAAGTCTCGGTCATCAATGGTCATTACTGTATTACCAGCAAAATCAACTGAAAAAGTGGCATTTCCTCCAAACAATGTCTGATTCAAGAATCGAGCAAAACTCTCAACAGCGGTGACATTGCCTACGAGTGGATCCAAATAGACCTCTACTTGAAAGAAATAAAATCCCGATGCGGGAAAGAACGGAATCTTGTAACTGCCATTGACCAAGGTGTTATTAATGAACTCATTAGTAAGAACCACGGCACGAATCCCATCGTACAAGGAATTTATTTGGAGTTCATTGAGCATGTTCGATGAAATGGTGGCATTTTCTCCACGAAGAACTAGACGCCTTGTTGCAGTCCCTAAGGGCGAAACAAAAATCCCTACTTCAGCCCAATCATCCAAATAACGAGGATGAAAGGTATAATCAAAACTAATCGTTAGATCTTGAATGGTCTGCGTCAATGAGTATTGTAATCGGTAATAATAATCATCTGGTGACTGTTCGAGATATAATCGACGTTCTTCTGGGGCAATGAATCCTTGAGCAAGAGGCGTGGGGACGGAGGTTATGGTTGACGGATCAACACGTGGTAAGGTGATAGTCACGTTGAGATAAGTGGCATCAACAACAAGCTGCCCGGACAACTGAAGGAGATTCACGACACTAAGGTGATGCGTTCCAGATACCTGGTCCACTTGAGAAAATAGCTTCACGCCAATACCCTGAACGAAATCTTCCAAGTTACTCCCATGACGCCACACGAGGAAAGTTACTTGATCAACACGGTGAAATTGCGAGGCAATTTCCCGTCCGACACCATTGGAATGTTCGTTGAGCGCATTTTTCACGAGTTCGCGGTATTGAAGGATGTTAACATCATTCAAGGAATAAAACACGACTGTTGCCCCGGTTTGAGGAATGGAATGGCCAAAATAGGGAGAACGATGAATTTTAGAGACAAGAAAAAGAGATGTTAGCGTGACACCCATTCCTAATACGGAGGAAATGAACTGATTGCCACGTGATAATGCAACATTTTCGTCAGATACGTTAAAGACAAGTGTCAACATTCCAAGCGCATTGAACGGACCAACTCCCTTTTCAGACACTGAAAGTTCTGCAACTAACAAGGAACTCTTGATTTCCGTGCTCATCCTTGAAAGATCAAGCACTGGGAGATAAATGGAAGAACGGAATAATCGATAATTCATTTCAACTTGTCCATCATCCTTGACGATGATTTCCAATGAATCAAACAAGTCAGCTTGTTGATGAGACACGATATTTTGGTTCAATAGCGACATGTTAGGACGTTCCATTTCTTCATTGGGGTTTAACCAGCGTGTTGGCTGAGATACTATCGATGGGGCCACAACACTCAAATTCATTCCCAGCAACAAGAACAAGCTAACAATTAAGTATGCCAAAATTCTGACATTTTTCAAAGATTTCAATTTCGTCATCTTTTTACCACCGTGATGTAGAATTGTTCTCCTTTTTCAGGCGATGTAATGATGATACTCAAACTAACAATGATTAGAGTTTCTTCTCCAAAATAAATGTCGACAATAGCAGTATTAATCATTCCTTCTTCACTGATGAGAGAAAAAGTTAAAAAATGATGATAGAAGAAATGAAAAAGATTCCTTCCCATTGGATAATGATACCTATGAATGCCATGAAAAGTGATAAGTTTTATAGAATGGAGGATAGCGTATTATTAGGGTCTTTTGCTTGAATCAAGAATTTTTTTCTCATCAATGATGGTTTGGAAACAGTTGAAGGGTTGAAATGAGGTGTCATCTTTCATTCGTGATTGCATTCAGGCGGATGATGAAACGTTTCAAAATACGTATCGAGTCATTTCTGAATTAACCGCAAGTGGTCAGTATCATGAAGCGCTGAAGGTATTGAATCGGACAACCGCCTCTTTCGAACGACAAGGTAATTTTTTTGGAAAAGTTCGATGTCAATTACTCCAAGCAGCTCTCTTGATTGACTTGGACAAGTTTGAGGATGGTCTGTCGACCATTCAGGCAGCTTTAGATGTTTTTTCCAGTGAAATCATTGCATCAACACTCACTTCTTTCTTGAAAAGTCCTAAGAAAGATCTTAAATTTCTTACTTTCGTAGCGGCAGCTTGGTGTGAACAAACTCGGGCATTGGAGGGCTTAGCGAGGTTTGATGAAGCCTTGAAGGTGTTAGATGAGATTGAACAACAATTGTTGCCAGAGTTTTCCCTTAGTAATTGTGCCACTGTAGAAGTACAAGTTCTACGAATCAAGGGATCTGTTCTGAAGAACTTAGGAAAGCTAGATGATGCACGAGTCGTGCTAGAAAAATCGCTGGAACTTGCACGGAGATTTGGTGTTGATGATGGTGAGTTAGTTGGTCACATCATAAATACCATGGGGAACGTGTTCTTGGCAAAAGGAGACCTAGACTTGGCACTGCAACATTTTCAGAACAGTCTCGAAAAATATCAACAAGTCGCTGCTGTCGTCGACGTGGCAAAAGTCTTGAACAATATTGGCGTGGTACATGCGGTTCGAGGCGAACTAGATCATTCCTTGCAATATTTTGAAAAAAGCCTGAGATTCTACCGTCAACTCGGTAGTCAGCGGGACATTGCCATGGCCCTGAATAACATTGGTAACATTCACTTTAATAAAGGCAATTATTCACGAGCTTTAGAGCATTATCATCAGAGCTTGCAATTATATCAAGCCTTTGGGAACTTGCGTGATGTATCACATTGCCTTCAAAATATTGGTAATGTCCATCGCTCAAGAGGTGGGTTAGATCAAGCGCTAAGTTATTTTCACCAGAGCTTGGAATTACGTGAAAAAATTGGCAATCAACAGGATGTTGCGGCGGTTTTATGGACCATTGGCAACGCTTATAGGAGTGCTGGCGAACGGTCGAAGGCCATTACAGCTCTAGAACGAAGTCTAACTATACGTCAGGAAATAAATAATCCTCAGGCACTTTCAGAAAGTCTTTTTTCCTTGATCATCACGCTCCTTGAGGGTGCTGGAGAAGGTGATTCTCAGAAGTTACAAGATTACTTTGACCAATTAAGGGAGTGTGTTGACAAGGACCCAGGTAATCCCGTGATAACACAACGATATCTCATTTGTAAGAGTCTAATGCTGCTGAATCAGGCACAACACGAGGCAAGACGACTTCCACAACTTCAACTCTTGCTTGAAGCTGAGTTAATTCTGGAACAACTTGTTTCTGATCCAGTAGTTGATCATGAGTTGACCATCACCGCGTCCTTGGTTCTGTGTCAGCATCTTTTACGGGAATTGCGCCGCGCCCCTCATCCCGAGATTCCAAGGCGAATAACTGATCTTTTGAATGATCTTCTTGTCGTTAGCAAGGATCAAGGATCTCACTTGTTAGTCACGGAATTATATTGGCTTCAGGCCAAATTCTTCCTTTTTCAAGGGGAGTTTCAAAAGGCAAGTGACTTGATGACTCAAGCACAATTAACAGCTGAAGAACGGGGATTCAATAGTCTATTGAATCAAATTTTACAAGAACAGGAAGAGTTAGTGAGTTTTCTTGATAAGAAGGCACCACAGTCACGTTTTGATCTAAATGACCTCTTGAGAATGGCTGCATTGAATGATGTCACCTTGTTAGAAGAATTTATTTCACGTATCATGCGCGGGAGTCTCCCCGTCACGGTCACGCAACAACTGGAGATTCCAGTTCTTTTCATGGTACTTGGTACTAATGGCATTCTGCTTTATACAATGGATTTTTCTTCAGATTTATCTGTCAATCCCTACTTGTTGAGTAATTTTCTTAGTGCCATCCGCACGTTTAGTCAAGAGATTTTTTCTCAGACGCTAAATCACATGAAAATTGGCGAATACACCGTCACGATGCTATCAGATCGAAAATTAGTGTTCGTATATGCCTTCAAGGGATCTTCTCAGTCAGCTTTTGAGAAAATGAAAGCATTTCATCAAGAGTTATCTAGGAATGAAGAGTTGATTACTTCCTTGGAGCATGCTTCTCTTTTTGCGATGCCCATTGGTTCGGTGATGCAAGATTCACTCTCAAGGTTAGTTGAAAGCATTTTCAATTCCTATGAGAAAAAAACCCTCGCTATCCATTCACGTTAACAGTCGTGCCTTATCTTCATTTCATTTCACGGTCATTAACAAAAATTTTCACTGGTTGATCCATCACTACTAGAGATAAATTCATTCAGATAATTTCCAGCCACTAAAATGGATTTTTTTGATGATTACAATATATTGATTAAAAAATCGGCAATCATCTTGATCTTGCCATAAATCATAACACGTTCATTCAGCATCGCCATATCGCACGGCTAAATCGGCTGTTGTTGAGGAAATTTTAAAAATCTTAACGAGGAAAAATAAAAATAATAACACGAGAGTTGGTGATGACTGTCATGAATGTCTCATGGAAAGTCTTGTTACTAACTGAACAGTCATTGATCGAAAAACATGCGAGCTTTCAACAACTACCAGATGAAGTTCATCATCCTTTCACCCCCTTGGAGATGATGGAAAAAAATAAGCATCAACCACGAAATTTCAATGCATTCATCGAACAACTCTTGAAACCACTCAAGGCCACTTCATTAAAGTGGCAAATCCTAACTCCTGAACAATTTCAAGGAGAAACAAGAGAAACCATCGAAGAAGTAATGGAATCACCCGTGGGTGCCATCTATCCGCTGCTTCCAATGACAAAAAGTAATGGAGACGATATCACGAGTGATTTAATGGAAGATCTACGTGAATTTGTGGGTGATGTTGACCAAACTTGCCAAAGCCTTGCAGTCATTGATAAAAGACGCGAAGCCTTTCCCTTGGCAATTGTATTATTTAAAAATAGTTTGATGCCAGCCAAAAATGATGTTAACCAATCAT
>JAJRXH010000362.1 GCA_024276395.1 archaeon | reverse complement strand
ATTATTGTCAACAGCAGACTTGCAGAAGGCGAATTTCTTGAAAAAAAGGTATCATCACCATTTTGTTAAACTGCTGAAGGCCTTATCGGAAAAATATTACCTGAAGGAAAGTGATGTATCCGAATGGGGTCAATTTTGTGGCATCATCCTCAAAAGGGATTACTTTTGGAACTTTAGGGATGTGTCACTGATAAATCTTGAAATTCTAAAATCCGGTGTCTTGTATCGGTCTGCTTACTTGTTTTCTAATGATATAACAGATGAGTTCGCTCGATTGCTGCTGGAAAAGGACATTAAAACAGTGATTGATTTAAGGACGTCTGATGAGCTTGACGATGAGGAGCTTGCTTCGTACAAGCAATTTCTTTCAGAACTTGGTATCAAGCACGTGAACATTCCTTTTGATCCTCAGAAATATCGTCCTGGTGATGTGACGCTTCGTTATCTTGAATACGCGGATGAAAGACAATATCGTCCAGTTTTGTACGAGATCTTACCAAGATACCTCACGTTAGAGCTTCGAGAAGTATATAGAGCCTTGATTACTAATGAAACACCCATCCTTGTTCATTGTCACGCGGGAAAGGATCGAACGGGAATGATAATGGCGATCTTGTTGTGCTATTTAGGATTGACTGAAGAAGAAGTGATTTTAGATTATCGCTTGGCATCGCCAGATGTAGAATCCAAGCTCGTTAGTGTCTTGTTGACCGTGATTGAAGAATATAGGACAGCAAGAGATTACTTGAAGTATCATGTTGGCCTTTCTCAGGATGAACTTATGAAGTTAGAGAAATTATTGAAAAAAGAAACGAAAAAAGGATGATTCAATTGCGATGTTGATTTAGGTAGGGGAGAAGGATAGCTGAATATTTTTGGAGAAAAAGAAAAAAATGAAAATCTGTGAATTTTGTTGCGTGGAAACAGTTGATGAACCGTTACCTTGTTATTTTCTCGTGAATTTATTCTTTCTTTTCTGAATTAGGACAACACTTGCCCCAAGGAATAGTGCTAGTGACATTGTTTCAGTGGCAAAATTCGTGGCTTTTTCCGTTGTTGTCGTTGTTGTTTCGGTGTATGTTGGTGCCGGTGCCGGTGATGGTGAAACAGTGATGTTCCTGGGTTCTGACATTGGGCCTTCACCGACCTCATTCACGGCAGATACTCGATAAGTATAGGTCCTTCCGGCAACAATTCGTGTATCAATGAATTGATTTTTTGAACCATCCACGCGGGCAAAGTAAATGTAAGAATCTCCAGATAATCTATAGATTTTGAAATACTTGATAGGGATGCCACCAGTATCATTGATGCTCCAGGTGATAATGATTTTCTTGCTGTCATTGGATACTTCCAAGGTGATGTTTGGTGCACTGGGTTGTTTTATTAGGCCATACGTGGTGTTCAAGAGAAGGGTATTGGACTTGAAACCTTCATTGTTATCGTCGTCTACTGCAGATATTTGATATCGGAGGATCTCTCCCGGAGGCGCTTGACTGTCCGTGAAGTTGTTCATGTAGGCGCTTCCTATTTTCTCGCCATTGCGGTAGATGTTATAGTATGCAAGATCCGATTCTGAATTGGGATTCCAAGTTAGCTGAACAGTAGTAGAATTGATGATTTGTGCCTTCAATCCTGTTGGTTTAAATGGCGGTTTCAAATCTATTTCGGGAGAATCAAGATTAATGGTAACATCAACGGGATAGTGATCTGACCCGATCGTGCCCGAGGGTGTATCTGCAACAGTGGAGTTCACGAGGAGGTCCACATAGTCGACAAAGTATTGATTCACGAAAATGTAGTCGATCCTACTTTGATAGATGTTATCGACGTACGTGTATCCGGGATCCGTGGGGTTAAGAATTCTGTATGCATCATACCACGCATGAATGGTTGAAGCATGAGGATGAGACTTGTTGATGAGCATCTCTATTGGTTCAGTTCCAAGATTTCCCTCATTAGGAGCAAGATCACCAACATCTTCTGGAGAATGTGAATTGAAATCACCAGCAAAAACGATGGGAACATTCCCTAGGCTGTCCATATAGTTTATTATTGCTTCCATATCTTCAATTCGTTTATTTAGACCGCTTTCACAGCAAGCTAGGTGGACTCCAATGAAATGCACGTCAAATTCAGCAATTTCCACCACAGCATCAAAAACACTATGATGCAGTCGTGTCATGGTGCCATCATCAAGGGGTGCATACTTGAATTCGGTAAAACTTACAATGGGATAGCGACTAAGAATTGTTTCTCCAGCCGTACTTGTCTTGTCGATTTGTGTGGCTTCTACTTGATAAGGTTCCTCGTTAGTGAAATATTGGTTGAACTCATTGACGATCGCTTGAAGGTCTGGGTCATCACCGCCTACCCATAGTCCAGTTTCAATCAGAATGGCAATGTCGGGATTTTCTTCCTTGATGACGTCTTTCCATTCTGGTCGTGCTCCAGTTTCTAAGATGTTATAGGACAGAATTTTAAGTGCTCCCGCTTTATAATTAGGATCCACGTGAATGATGTGGGAAGTTTCACCCCATCCATTCTGGTTCATTGCTCGGATCTTGAGAATATAAGTTCCATTTAGGCCTTTTGCATCAACATCGAGGTAGAAATAATAGGTTCCGTTGACTTCGATGATGGTAGATATATTTGCGATTAAAGTATCATTCAAGTAAATTTCCAGAGCTGTGATGTCGTTTTCACTGCTGATGTTGAACCGTATCGTGACAAAATCTCCGATAGTATCATTATCCGTGGGATTAAGGATGTTTATTGTTGGTAGCTGTTGTGAATGGAGATTATTTTCTTCATTGCCGGATTTCAATGTCCATGTTGACTGTTCATTAGATGTTTCAAGATTTCTTGGGAAGTAACCGTTCGTTGCGTGATAACTATCTATATATTTTCCATTTTCTGCGGTTGCTCGTGCCGTGGTACTTCCAAGGCCTGAGACAATTAGTCCTAAAAGGATTATGAAAATTAGGGGATATATTTTACGTGAAGGTGTTAACATGGTGAACCACCTTTCTCAATTAGTTCATTTTTAGGTATAAAGAATTTACGTCACGTGTTCTGAATTCCAGAGATTAAGAAAAGTAAGAAAAGATGCCAAGTATTTTGGGTTTTATCTTCATATTAGTTAGAAATTGTTTGGTCCAAAAGCCTTGACATCTTGTGGATTTATTTCCAAGTATATTTTTTCTCCGACGGTGAGAGGTAGCATGGTGCTATCGTAAACAGTGACATCTGTTTTATTAGGAAGAGTGACAAGGACCAAGTTATACTTTCCGAAGAATTGAACAGATTTGACTGTGGCTTCCACGTGATTTGAATCGGGATCCTTTGATTTCTTGATGTATATTCTTTCAGGACGAACGACTATTCGAGCTGGATCTTTGGTGCTTGATATGCCTTTAAAATAGGTGGACTTCAGGCGTTGAGAATCGTGTCCTGGGATGGAAAGGACGACATGTGATTCGTATATCTCTACCACATTCACGTCGATGCTATTGGCCTCACCAATGAAAGATCCCACGAATGCTGTCTCTGGATGTTCCCAGATCTCAGTAGGTGATCCTACTTGACGGATATGGCCGATTTCCATGATGGCAATTTTATCACTGATGGCTAATGCTTCTGCCTGATCATGCGTGACAAAAATGGTGGTCAAGTTGAGTTTCTTGACGAGATCTCTGATTTCATGGCGTGTTTCCACGCGTAATTTGGCATCTAAATTGGAGAGTGGTTCATCTAGTAGTAATACATCTGGGTTGACTACTAAAGCTCGTGCCAAGGCCACGCGTTGTTGTTGTCCCCCAGAAAGTTTTCCCGGCATTCGATCAATGAATTTTTCCATTCGGACGAGGCGGAGAGCTTCTTCGACTCGTTTCTTT
>JAJRXH010000361.1 GCA_024276395.1 archaeon | reverse complement strand
TATGATCATATAAAGCTCCGAAGACAAGCGCACGAACATTAACGTAAATGACTCGTCTTGAATGGCATACTGATGCGGCACGACACGCAACAAACCCAGGCCCTCACCAAAAACATCTTCGCCAAGTGAATGCAGCGCAGAGGCAAGCTTGAGAACGTGTTCTTGATAATCCTTCCCGTGCGAGAACATGAATTCCCATTCAATTCCACTTGGTGAAACAAAAACTATCCAATTATATGCAGATTTCACGTCAATCCCTCTATCTCAGATGGCAATGCCTTCAATATCGTTCAGCACGGACATGAGAACGTTTCATCTCTAAATGACTTTACTTGAATCGTCAGTTTTAAACCATTCTAATACAATCTTTTGGAATGGAATGCTTCCAATGACGAAACAAATCACTTTTATTATCGGGATTCTCTCATAATAATCTGGAGAGAGAATGTTCAAAGTTTTACTTGAAAAATGAAACTTCTATTTTACATCATCAATCGTGACATTTAGTGTCATCGCCATCTCTAATCAGATAGAAGGATTTTCATCGTCTAAAACCACGACTTTTGAAACATGCCCCCTCACAAGTTTCAGACTTGAATTTAAGACTAGGGATCATCTTTTAATATGAAAATATATCAGGTTTTTTTGGATAAAATCAAAACACACTCCATCTCAGTAAGTCATTGAGGCCAGTCAGATGAAAATCTTAGAGCACATACACTACGAATCTAAACTAGTAAAGTATAGACGTAAACCGTACAACTGGTACCTCATTCAAACCCCTGGATATTTTTTCAAGCATCATCAAGAAAAATGGAAACTTAAATTCCTTCCTTTGCTTAGCATCTTCCCGTACGATGAAGAGACATGCTGGCAAGACATCATTAAAGGCACGCAACTAGTGTTCGTCAAAAAGAAAGAAAAAATTGTTGGCTATTTATTAGTTGATGTTTTTCGAGTGAAAAAAATTGATAAACGGATTCTTTACTTTCACGCTGGGTCCATTCTTCCAGAGTATCGAAGAAAAAGGTTAGTTGTGAGAATGACACACCTGCACTTGAAGCATCTCAAGGGTAATTGGTTAGGACACTATTTTTCTGCCCGCACGTTTAGCCCTCGAGCTTACGGCGTGACTCGTAGAATGGGTATAGTCTATCCCTCACCTAATTCCAACGAAATACCTCTGGACATCAAGTACTTGGGAATGCTACTTGCTAGAGATTATTTTCAAGCTTTAGATAAGTTTGACCTTAAAACGTTCATCTTTCGAGGAATCTATGAAAAAACATACAAGTTCTTTGAAAATGGAAGGCTAAATGTCGCTCTTGACAAGGACGTTAACATTAATAGGTGGCTCCTCCAACGAATAAATCACAGAAATGGCGATGCACAACTGTTCATTGGAAGACTCGCCAAGAGGAACATGTTGCACATGAAATACTTCCAGATAATGCCTTTTTAGGGGAGTATAATTTCCTTTCCCTTTAGATGTTTCTTTTTTCTTTGGAGTTAGGATGCTGTTCAAAACATCTAAATTAGAAATTACACGAAAAGAGACTGATTTTCCATGTAGATTCGCCGTCCCTATTGAATAAGTAATCATCTCAAAAGAAAAAACATCAAATCTCTTTTATCGTCATTTTATCTCCACTAAAATAAAACAGTCTGTTTAACAAAAATGACACATGACAAAATTCGATAAAAAATGAATAAAGATTGAAATTTATCAATATTTTCATTTTTTTCCGATATTTTAGAGTAATTGAGTTCAGAAGTATCCTCAGAAGTGTCGGAAGTAACACGAACCTCTGAATGGGTAAACTAGTTGTTGGTGGTGGTGGCCGTGTTGCCTAACGCTAGGATGAAATGTAATTACGTGAACATGTAATCGCCGCGAGAACTCTCTACTGGTGCAATACCGCGATCATGGGAGTCCTTCATGGTGGTACCATGAGGGACATCCAAGGATCGAGACCATCACGCCTCTCCGACGTGATGGCCGCGACACCTTGACCACGGGGTTCAAGATCCCTCGTGACCACAGCGTGGTCTAACGGCACCCCTGGAACTGAATTACTAACAACAAGCAAGCTACACGAAACACGACTTAAACGTGTAATCACGATACATCCTAGCGTTACCATGATCACGCCCATTGACTGACTCCAT
>JAJRXH010000360.1 GCA_024276395.1 archaeon | reverse complement strand
GAGTACGCTCCCGCGGAAGAGCGAGCAAGTGCAATAATTTCCCATCTCACCCTAATACCTAAATATCTTGAAAACGCAAAAAAACTACTAGAACCTCCACTAAGCAAGGTATTCCTGGAGGTTGCCATCGAAAGCATCAGTTTTCAGAACAATTTCTTCCAAAAAGATATCCCCAAGGCATTTGAAGGAAAAATTTCTCAAGAAACAATGAATGAATTGAAAAAATCAATTGACCAAGCAGTAAATGCGATGAATGAGTACAAGACCTATCTAGAAACGCTCATTCGCAAGGCTAACGAGGAATTTTCCTTGGGTCGGGACAAGTACCTACGACTTCTTCGAATCGCCGAAGGACTCAACATGACCGAGGAAGAACTCTTGGACATCGCCCAAAAAGATCTAGATCGAAATAAAAAACGACTACAACAGCTGGTCGAGCAACATTATCCGGGAAAAACGGTAAAGGAAGTCATTGAAGACCTCAAAAATAACCATCCTAGCAAGGAAGAATTACTAAATACCACTGAACAAATGCTAGAAAGCATCCGACAATGGGTAATCGATAACAAGATTGTCTCCATTCCTTCTGAAGAGCGATGTAAGGTCATTGAAACACCTAGTTTCATGAAAGCATTCGCATTTGCTGCCATGGACACACCAGGACCTTTTGAGACAAAAGCCACTGAAAGTTATTATTACGTGAGTCCCCCAGAAGATGATTGGCCAGAAGAAAAACAGTCCGAATGGATGAAATTATTTTCTCTTCCCATCATAGAACTCATCTCCATTCATGAAGCCTACCCAGGACATTTTGTCCATTTCTTGCACTTACAACAGGCTGATTCCATTACTAAAATATGGTGGAATTATCATTTTACGGAAGGATGGGCACATTACACTGAAGAATTGTTCATTGAACTCGGTTATAAGAAAGAGAATCCAGAAATAGAAATTGCACAGATTCTAGAAGCTCTTGTTAGAAATGTTCGATTCATTTGCTCAATAAAACTACATACCGACCCAAAATTCACGTTAGATGACGCCACCAAGATGTTCGTCGAAGATGCCTACCTTGAACCAAAAACCGCTTATGTTGAAGCACGCCGTGGCACTTTTGATTATCTTTACCTTGGTTATACCATTGGAAAACTGATGATTTTAAAGCTTCGAGAGGACTACAAAAAAGAACACGGTAACAAGTTTTCTCTGATGAAGTTTCATGATGAAATGCTATCTTATGGCGCTCCCCCAGTTCCACTGCTTAGAAAATACTTGCTTAAAAATGATGACGGTAAATTATTTCTTTAAAGAATACAGTTCCGATATATTTCCGGAACAATTTCCTTTTTTACCTATTCTTGCTCTGCCAACTTGGCAATCTCTTTAGCCGCCGAAAATGTTTCTAACATCCGCTCAAGTTTTCCTTTTTCACTAGTATTTTCATAATATAGGATGTATTCGATCCCGCCACGAATTCTTTCTCGTCGTTGAAGCATTTCATCGGCATTGCTCGTTACATCAAGATGAATGATAGCATCTCCACCCGTGAGGTCGAGTCCTTTCCCTCCTACGGGTGTCATTACCAACACTCGTGTTTTTCCCTCCTTGAAATCACCAAGAATCAACTTTCTCGTTGACAAGGGAACCTCCCCAGTAAGTAAACTTACATTTTCATAACCATTTGCTCGCAAGGTTTCATGCATCTGGCTAGCAAGAGCCCGATAACGGGTGATGACAACAACTTGTTTTTTTCCCTCTTCCAACAGTCTCTTGATGATGCTCATTGCCTTGAGACTTTTCCCAGCCAGTGTCGTGCGCTTGAACCGTTGATTCGCAGCCCACTGCAGCTGAATCCATTCTGGATTATAAAGATACCAAGTTGAAAAGCCTTTCAGATTCTCTCTAACATTTTGCACGACATATTGAAAATGATTCGAGTCCTCAACGAATTGCTCACCACAAAAAACACAAAAAACCCCAGATTTTTCAAACCCACCATCAGTCTGCTCAAATAATAAAACTCTCAGTGACGAACTTGACAAATCATTTCCGCAAACTAAACAACTTCTCCTATCATTACCTTCACTCATTTCAGCCTCTGTCTCTGCCATCTCATATGCAGGATCAAAGTATTCAACGGCTAAAATGCCATCTTCAAGCAAGATGAGACTACTTTCGCCATTCACGTATCTAGCTAATTCTTGAGGTGTACTCTCCAAGGCTAAAAGTCGAATGTGATTTATTTTATGTAGCATCGAAAAATAAGCAATGAGAGCTTCTCTATTTTCAATGTAATAAGTCTCACCACGGATTTTTATGGTATTAGAGTTCTCCAACCGTTGAATGATGTTACCATACATGAGTTTCAGCAAATCTTCTAGGCTTAGTCTAGAGCCAAGTGTCTTATTAATTCGGCGGGCCAAATCTCCCATCAGATGACCCGTGGCTTCATCTACCAACTGAACCAGTTCATCCTTGACGGGCACGACTTCTCGTTGATACTCAAATGAATGCACGAAAGCACTTGAGAGAATTTTAGCTTTCCCTAACAGATGTCTCACGTACTCTAAACGGTCTTTATCAATCGATGCTGTTAAACCAATAACTTTTATTCCATTATCTTTAACATAATTCAAGAGATCCTTGAAATGACGATTAGGCCTGTAAACATTCTCTATTCCACGGGCAGAAACATCAATCACTTCATCAATGATGACCAATTTCAATCGAGAAAGGACAGACGATGGAACCTTACCTTTCGCCACATCATTAAGAAAAGACACCACGGGAGAGAAAATAACGGTCGCACTAGCATAGGCACGTTTTTTCATCTTATAAGGAACGGATTTTGGATCAAGAAGGTATCCTAATAAATCGTTAAAGCCAAAACTAACAGCCATCCTTCTAGCCTGACTACAGCGATCTCCCCCACCTGCTCCCCCTGAAGTATACAAGAAAACCGGATTCTCGTCGGAATGCAATTGCTTGTATCGTGACATGATGAGTAATGCCACGATTGTTTTTCCAGATCCCCAGGGTAAGTGAACTATGACATTATTTTCCGTTTTTACTGATTTTTCAGCAATTTCAAGTTGATATTCTCGTAGTTCTAACCCCTTTTCCTTCAAATTCCCTAAGACAGAAATCAATTCTGACATCAACCAATCCTCTAAAGCATCGCACTAGCTCGTCAAATCCTTCAAGTAATAATACTCACGAGATCTTTTGTGTATATCCATAATAGAAATGATAAAAAGAACCAAAAAGAGGCGTATTGGAATAACTAATATAAAAAAATTAGAAAAAAAACAAGAAACTTAAAGTCATCTCAATTCTGCGTAGCAATTCGGGCAGAAAAATGCACCAGGTTGAATTGGTTGACCACAATACTTGCAAGTCGCCTCTTCAACCTTCTTTTTCGTTTTTGATACTTTCTTCTTCATTACTTTCTTCTTTTTCTTCTTTTTCTTGATAGATTTAGATGCAGAAACCCCGGATCCTGTAACAAGTAACGTAGGTTCTTCTTCCATCGCATAAAAAGCTTTTCTTCTGCGTTTTTTAGCAGCACTCGAACGAGCAGAGAGGATGAAACTTCCAATGATATCTATTATTCCCACTGCTATGAGAATTAACATCAAATTCCTTGTCTCTGTCTTGAGACCGAACTCGTATACCAAGATCGTGATATCACCATTCTGATTATTACGCACGGTTAGACTATATCCTGTCTTTTCTGGTGAGTCAACGATCTCTATTTTCAAGTACACGGTATTAGAATTTTTATCGACGCCGATTACATGATCTATAGCATTAATCTTTTGTCCAAAAAGCCAAGCAGATGAGTCTCCCGATGTACTATCAAAGAGATTAATGTCAAACTCCACATCACTTACATCAGCCGCACTACTGATTCCATTTCCACTAATCCCTAGAATGATGTAAAACTTTGGATAAGCCAAAAATGGAATGTAAATACTATCATTGATTGGATTTGAATAAAGAACTATTGTTTTACTGCTTTGAGAACCAACTGAGTCAACAAGAACCGTTTTTGATCCTTCAACGGGCTTTATTTTCGG
>JAJRXH010000359.1 GCA_024276395.1 archaeon | reverse complement strand
CAAGAGAATGACCATTTCTTCAAAACATGATCATTCCCAAAATTGAAAAATGAGCTAAGCTCTTTGATTTTCACGTTTCATCCTAATCTTGGAATTTTCCAAGGAAACCGCTGGCAATCCAGCCCATACTTCCTTAGAGGGAATTCGTGTATTTAATAACATGGCACTAAAAGCACCAAGAATGGCTTCATCCTCAATCACGGCTCCTGGCGTCACTACTGAATTATGACCAATGAAGCATTTTTTCCCTATCTTAACTGATTTAAATAGGATGTTGTTTCCATGATGATTAATGTGAGCACCTATGACCGCACGAGGTGCAATGAATGTCGAGTCGCCTATTTCAATGAATGGGATGGCATCTATCCGAGTTTCTGTCGAAATATATACATGTTTCCCCATTTTTACACCATATTGGCGTAACATGAATGGATACAAGAACACTTGCGCCAAGAAAGGAACCCATTCCAACGACTTGATCCAATACTTCGCAATGTTATCCGCACCAAGTCGAAGAAAATACCGTCGTGCGGTGCCAGAGTTCATTGGGTATTCGCCTTCCTTGATGCTAGGCAATGTAATTGGAACCACGAGTTGCGAATGAATGAGAATGTAAATCAAGCAACCAATCAACCACAAGAAAGCAATGCCAAGAGGTGCCGTGATTACTAACACCCAATGAGGACTCATGAAAACAAACTTAACGTAAAAGGCGAGGGGTGCAAGAGCGATGATGAGAGAAAAAACGGTACCAAGGGCATACACGATCAACGTGACGAAAAAATACAAGTTCTCATTCATTGATATTTCTCCTCGTCATACTTGTTTTTCACGATTCATTCAATTTTCACGATCAATTCATTTATGGATAATAATGATTCAATGATCTTGCCGATTATTGTCAAAGAAGATGATCGCCGTCGATGTCTGGTAAACCATCTCTTGGACACGAACAAAAGATTTTTGGTTGATTCCCATCGTCACTCTTACCAAAGAATGTTAACTTTATGGTGGAAATACCAACATTCCTTGTCGATGTCTGCGTCGCCGCGCGTGGTGTCCAACTTTGTCCAAGTTTAAATTGACCGTTTGAAATCGGCAAGTAATGTATTTATAATAGATTGAACTATATTTACTCGAGATATTTGGTCAATGGCCTAACCTCAAAGAATGGTCAAAGGACGTTCCATCAAGGTCACGAGATTGATTATAGAGCCAAGATGAAAAACTCAGATGACTAAAAGAATGGACTGGTGCAGATGGGAGATTACGATCAGATCCTCAAAGATGTGTTCCTACAAATCGGGAAAGTCTTACTCCAAAAACTGCTCGGTAGCACCGTGATGGAGATTGAATATCTCCCTTTTGAAATTCCTCTCATTCAAGAACGCCGCAAGGATTATCTCGTAAGAGCAATTCTGCAGTTTAATCCGAACGGGAGTAATAAAAAAGACTGCCATAAAATCATCATCACGAAAAAAAGGAACCTACAAGGACAAGTGAAGATCTACACCAAGCAATATCAGCCAACACGGGAATTAATTGCCTTCATTCACTTCGAATTCCAATCTTATAACGACGAGCGGATGCACATCCGCATGCTTAACTACCTCACGCACGTGTGGTTTCAATACCTTGAACAACCACTCATCCAAGTCGTTCTATACTTTGGAAAGGAACCACTGACCATGTACAATGAAATCCATTATGAAACACCATTCACAATGCTACATTACAAGTACGAGCTCATCGACGTGGCATCTCTCGAACCAGTGTCATTTCTGAATGATCCAAATCCTGAGGCCTTTGTCCTTGCTGTTCTAACAAAGACTGACAACTTGACAGCTGTGATGCGCGAAGCTCTCCTCAAGCTCAAGCGTGACGTCCCAAAAGAAGAACGTGGCCGATACTTGCAAATGTTAGATGTATTAACGCATCTCCGACCAGACCTCGAAATGACTTTTAGGAAGGAGGCCGAAAATATGGGATTAATATTAGAATTAGAAAACCTTCCTAGCTTCAAGATGGGAAAGGAAAAGGGCAT
>JAJRXH010000358.1 GCA_024276395.1 archaeon | reverse complement strand
TTCTTCCTGAAAATCGTTCGCCGTTGTGAAATGGGTATCCGCAATGATGGCGATTTTATAATCAACCTCTCTTTGAAGATCAAGCCTCCTAACATTCTGAATCTGATCAAAAAAACGATGACCTGCATAGGTATTTTCAACATGAATGGAATGTTTGGTAATGGGATGAATGTAAACCTCACTGAGATTATTTTTTTGATCAATGAGAACCTCAATGAACGTGTTCCCTGATTTTCCACGAGTTTTGTTGGAAGAGAAGGTTCCCGCGGAAATGATGCTAATGTTCCTTTTGCCATCCGAGAGAGTATAAAGATTTGGAATGTGTCGATGACCACAAAGAATGATATCAACATTCGAATCAAAAAGAGAGGGAATGATATCACCAGAATCTGAAATCGTAGATCGTTCGCGTCCCGTGAAAGGAATGGGAATCAAGTGATGATGAAACAAGACGATAGTGATGTATTCCAAGGGATAGGCAACCAGCTTATCTATCTCCTCCTTGGCTCTTAATCCCAACTTTCCATCATTTTGATCTGGAATGCTGGAATCAAGCCCAATCAACACGATTTTGTCTTTTTTATATTGAAAATTTCGTTCACCAAAGAATTCTTCAAAGATCATATAGCCCAAATTCTTTGAATCATGATTACCAGGCACGTAAAGAATCTCTTTTTGATAATCGATTTCAAAAGTTCCAAAGGTATCACTGAACAACTTCTGAGCATATAGATATTCCTCATAAGTTCCAGTATCCGTAATATCACCTAAATGCACGAATGGAAGGATGTGCTGATAACCGTCTAACCCATAACTTTTTTCTAAATAATCAATAAAACGTTCTCGTTGGAGAATCATCAACTCTACTCCACGACGAAATGATTTTTCGTTGAAAAATGACGAAAAATTAGAAACGTGTGTATCTGAGAATACAAGGAGCTGATAAGTTGTCTGTGGATTAAAATGATCATGTAAAGCATGTCTCTTGGATTTTTTCATTTTTATCTCACGAATGTTTGTTGACTTTGAGAAATGATTCTCCAAGTTTAGTGTGAATCACATTCTTCAAATTCTTATCCCTATTCATCAAAGAGAGACAAAAGATTTCCTTGGTGAACATGATGATAATCACCAGTACAAACAATATTATAAATTTTAATGTCAAATAAATAACATAAAAGGAAAAATAGAAAATAATGACGGATATTCATAAAAGTTAGTCATGATTTCGCAGCAATTCACTAAACGGTCGAATCTCATCACAAAATAAGACCTAACATCCCCGCAAAAATTGCAATAATACCTAAAACATAACAAAAATGATCAAATTTCACTTTATTACTAGCAAGTGCCTGCAGAAAGTACTTAATAGTCATATACCCGACGAGAAACGTAATTCCCAGGAGTATTACCACATTGCCCATTCCCAATGAAACACTCGAACCAACACGAAACACTAAGGACGAAAGATCAAAAACAATCCGTCCACGAGCAAGTTCCAATATCACGGCTCCAAGGGAAGCCGGAACTAAAAGCAAAAAACTCCCCCTCAAACTATCCGTTCGTTTCACCTTTAGAAGCAACAAGGCTGTAATGGTCATTCCACTTCTTGAGATACCAGGCAGAATAGCAAAACCCTGACACATTCCGACGACAAAAGACTCTAACCAAGTCAATTCATCAAGAGATCTCAATGATTCGGAATCACTCGAATCTGCAGTTTCTTCAACATATTCAAATGCCCGCTGCCTTGACAGAACAAATCCAGTAATGATCAAAAGAAATCCAATGAGGATTGTCGATGCACTACCTAGATCAATCTGATAATCATCAACTATTCGAGTCCAAAAATCGCTAATCACTAATAGAATTGGAATTCCAGTGACGGCTGTTCCCAATACTCCCCAAAAAAAGAACTTTATTAAAGAACGTACTTCGTCTATCTTTTCCGTTCCCAAATTAAGATCCATATACCCATTTTTTCCTTCTACAAGGATTTTTTCCTTGAAAAATCTTATTAAATATTGAAAAATCAACATGAAATCGCTCTTATATATGAAAAACACTACGAGCATTGTTCCAAGATGAAGAAACAATGCAATCGAAATCGCTTCTTCTACTCTCAACTCCAAAAACTGAAGTACCACTAATACCACTTGTCCTTCTGATGATATAGGTAACCATTCCACGACTCCCTGGATGACACCTAACAAAAGCAATTCTATCAAGCTAACCAACTTCATTCCTCCGAGCGTGATGAAGAATAAAAATTATTAAGAATCCTTTTTAAGATGATTAAACTCACAAAAATAACAAAAATGAAGACAAAAATGAATAACGGATTAATTATCGTTAAGGGAAAAATAAGAACGAAAAACACATAACCTAGGAGAACTGTGACTAATTGAACAGTAAGATTAAGAGTCCAATTATAATTGACGACCATCAGTGCTAAAAACGAATTAACTATCAACATCAAGCCTAGTCTTTGCCGTACATAATTTTTGAGTGAGGTCACACTAAATGTACGCCAATCAATACTAGAAATTAATGAATCTGATGAAGCATCATCTAGAAAAAGGGAACACATAAACTTAATGTCATCTATTTTGTCCTCTGTCATTAAAAATACGGAAATAATAGCGATAAATACATCTATTAACGTGATCCCAACCTGATACGAAATTGCTAGTATTGTAACTACGATGACAAAAGCTGCCAATATTATCACGTAGGGTTGATACAAAAGAAATAGCGCTATTGTTCGCAGCTTTCGAGTATGAGTTGATGGTGATGACACATCATGCCGCGCAGAAAAAGAATAAGACTGGATTGATTCTTCTTTTAAGAGATTGGATTCAAATAACGGAGTGCCAAAATACTTGATGGTTTTTTGTTCTTTTTCAAGAATTCTTGACAACTTGTATCTTTTTTTATGATCGAGATGCTCAAGTAATCGGAATATGTTAGAAATTTCTTCTCTATTTCCAAAAAAATCCCGATATAAAGCATTCTCATTCGTTAAGATTTCATATTTTAACCTATCAATGTATCTTAATTTCTGCAGCACCCGAAACAATGAAACAGAGAATCTAAAACTCAGAAAGAATAAAATCAGAAAAAAGAATTGCGAAAGCAACCCTTGTTGAAATGCCATATGCATTCGTCCATCCTTGTCTGATACTATCGATATATCCTTACATCTTCCTTCATAACTAAATTTAGAAAAATGAGATCATAAATGATTTAAATCCCATACAACTCTCTTTCTATGTAAAAACTTACGCTTGAAAGTTTTTTCTGAGTTTCTTCTAGGGATTCTAATAACACGCGTGTTTTTCCAATCACATCAATGAAATTTAATTCTCTAGGAAAGCGCGGAACAACGTGCTGATGAAAATGGTCAATCGAGCCACCTGCGTTTCTTCCTTGATTAAACCCAACATTAAAGTCTTTCACGTTATATACAGCACAACACATTTTCATATAGGCCTTCGTAATTTTTCCTAGCATTAGAATCTCCGTATCATCTAAATCACCGTATTCAGTACGATGACGAGTTGGAAAGACCATTGAATGTCCTACCATATAAGGATAGAGATTAAGCGTGACAATAAACTTATCATTTCTCCATATTTCATAATTAATTACTTCTGGACTTTTTTCTACTATTGCACAAAGTATGCAGTCAACTTTGGGCCTAGACGACGGATCCAAAATGTACCTTTTCTTCCAAGGAATTTGAAAGTAATCATCAAACATTGCTAAATCACTCAAATTACCGTCATTAATTCACTTAGAATCAGAGTCGCAGAACTGACATCTCCTTTTCTCTATATCATAATGATGCCCATCAAGGCAATACCATCCATGGCAATGAGTACAACGTCCAAATTTATCATAATAGCCTAATTCTTGCAAAAAATGATATAATTTTTGCATCTCATGCTTACTAAGGAATAACGTCTCAAAAGATTCATAGGCTGCTAATGCCGTTTCGTCTAATATGGAATCATCAGCTTCATCTCGAAGGAAATGGTCAAAATATTCCCGTACCAATTCATGATCCTCTTGGATCTTCTTGAGCTCCGCACTACCATATTTCTTTATTTTAATTGACGAATCTTCTTTCAAGGAATAAGGCTCTTTTCCAGCCAATAAACAAGCCAATTGCTGAATGAAGAATAACTTGAGCCAACTTGTTGAGTCATTTTTTATTTTTATCGAATTTGGACAATTTACTGCATTTTTCCATGATTCACAGCGCAAGAATACTTCATATTTCAAAGTTAAAGTTGTAGATTTTCTTTTTTTCTTTTTAACAAGATAAAATCTTGCCGTAACCGGAGGAAAAATCCTTTCCATCAATGCCAAAATTTGTCTCAGCGTGCGCTCAAAATTCACTTGATATGATTTGATGAGAATCAACTGATCCCGAATCCGTTTTCTCAAAACCTGCTGGCGTCTCTCCAATTCAGAAAAAATAACATCATCAGTTGAATCAAGGCTGATAGAACGTTTCTCCACCTGACGAATTAGTAATGAAAGCGTTTTTGTCAATTCTAGCCATTTTTTCCACTCTTTTCTCAATGTACTAGCTAAAAATTTTATTTCCGATGTATCTACCAATTCCATCAATGCTTGGATTTCTGAAAAACGTGTTTCTGGGTGAAACGTTTTCCTTTCTTTTTTCTTTACAGATTCTCTCCAAAGATGCTCAAATTTTGCCAGATGTCTCTCAATTACCTGATCAAGAATCTGTTGCTTATGATATTTTATTTCTTGAATTAACTTAGGATCTTCTCGCCTACCCATTACCGACAAATCCAGTCTCAAAAAAGGAACCTTTGATTCTGGGTCAAGGATTATTTGACTGTTTCCCAGTCTTCCTTCAAGCATCAAACTTTGCAATGTAAGATTAATTACTGCAGGCGGTAATCTCATCCTTTTTCTTAAATAAGGAATGGATACCTCACGACAACGGTATCGCCGATACAATTCTTTGAGAAGGATTTCCAGTTGATTAATCGTTTCTTCATTAAAACTTCTCAGTGCAAGTAATTCTTCTCTTTCATCACCAGAATAGGTGACATCTTGAGTTTCTTCTAAAATTTGTTTAATGATTTCCTCTCGTTCTTCGACCCAATTAGAAGGCACCAACAAGGTAGTAAATTCTTGTCTCGTGGTACCCCGAAACAACTCTCGAGCGACTTTCATATCTGCTTCTTGGCAAGATACACCAATTAATGTCAATAGCAAATCCTGCGCTTCATTGAAGACGATTTCTACCGTCATCTCATTGTCATTAGCACTTATCTCAACAGAATCAATGTTTCCTAACTTTAATTCGATGTTTAGTCTTTCAGCCATTGATAAGACATTAGAAGCAACGTTTGCTACTTGTAACAAGTTATGCTTCCCTTCAAACCATATTGGAAAGCCATCCGAAGAAACTAATCCTATAGTCTTAACCGAACGAGAAAAGACATCCTTGAGAATGGTTTCAATGAAAAGATCACGCAATTCACTAATTTCTTGTCGTGATGATGTCACGGCTTGAATGAAATACTTTGGTGACAGGTTTTTCAGCCATACTGCTTTCTCGTTTCCTATAATTTCGCATTCCTTGACTATCTTCCCAACATTAAGAATGCTTGCTATAATTTGACTGATTTCCTGAAATGCCAACACAAAATTGACCATTAAAGCTAGGTTTTCATTGGAAAATTCCTTTTGCAGCTTTGAATGAACCAAGTTGCCTAGATTATCTCCGATTACAAGTAATTTAACATCTACATTGTTCAACACGAGGTTATCCAGTATTGTCTCAGAGAGCATCTTCATTACCCTATCCTTTATCTTGGGCATTTTTCTTTCTTGCGTGTTCCTCTTTTTTCTCTTCTCGGTCTTGTCAATCACATCATTACACTCGTGATTCACGGTTTTTAGGCATCATCACCGAATCATCGCTGCGACCGAGATTGCTCCTCGCGTTGTGAGGATTTAAACATAAACCCTCGTGGGATTAGACATAATCAAGGGGGTTTCTCTCTTCTTTGAGCGCTACCTTCATCCACACGTTAATCTAAACATAGACTTTCAATGCCCTTTCTGCTTGAAGCGCTAGAATTCTTGCATTGGCCTTTTTATCTGTCACCAAAAGCACCATAAAATTGTCTGACAAAGCAACTCCTACGTTTCCACTCTCGGTACGAATCCCAAAAGAGGTTGCCCCATCAGACAGAATGGATTTCATAGCACGATTTGCAAGAGCTACTGCAGCGGCAACAGCTCCAGCTAGACGCTTCTCATGGTCCGACGAAAGAGTGCCATCGTTGTTACTAGATACGGACACGATAGGAATCCCAGTATTATCAATAACCATCAAAAACTTGATGAATGAATTAACATGCAGCAACTCCTTAATTCGTTCTTGAAGGTCACTTAGCCTAGCATCGGTCTGGCTACTACTACTCACGTGGGAAGCCTCCCAAAAATGAACAAAATTTTCTTACCAGTTACCATAAAGGTAACATCCATTTGTTTTTTGACAGCCCTTGAATAAGTATGACCGCGATATGCCTGTATGACATGCTATACCCGTGCCTAATCATATCATAATCTTTTAAAAAATATATATATTTTCACTTATCATCGACTGTGAACTATCTAGAAAAGACCGATTTCATTCAAAAAGTCAAAAAAAATCAAAAATGATTAAAATTTGCATTGAGTTGCCCCTTCTCTTTTCTAAGTACTTGTTTCTGACTATAATTGCCTAAAATCTTCGTCAGTAACGGTCATACCCATTTTCTTAGCCAAATATTCAAAAAGAGCCAACTTGAAGACTTTGTATCCCAACAATGCGCACTTACGTCTAACGGGCTGCACATCTATCCCCAATAACTCGAGTGCCTCCTCCTTCCCGAAGGATTTCAATTCGTCGAGAGATAAGCCTTTTACCTCTTCGGTCAATAACGATGCCGAAGCTTGAGAGATTGCACAACCCTTGCCATCGAATTTAATGTCAACCAATTTCTCCCCATTGTCGTCAAATTTCAGGTAGATGTCAAGCTCGTCACCACAGGAAGTGTTTGCATCATGAGCACTCACATCAGCATCTGAAATGATCCCTTTGTTAAGTGGATTTCGGTACAACTCCAAGATGATCGATCTATACATATCTGACACTTTAGATTCCCTCCATCAAAGACCAAAGATCTCTTTTGCTTTCTTCAGTCCATCAATAAAGATGTCAACCTCTTTCATCGTGTTATAAATGTAAAAACTGGCACGACTGGCAGCTGGAATACCTAAATGCGTCATAAGAGGCTGAGCACAATGATGACCCGTGCGAATTGCAATTCCCATCTCATCTAGAATGGTTCCAAGGTCATGCGCATGAATGTCACCTAGATTAAAGGAAAACACACCGCCTCTAATTTTATGATCTAAGGGTCCGTATATGTGAATTAAATCACCGAATTCTTCCAAGCTTCGTTTAATGGTATGCTTAATTATTTGTTTTTCATGTTGTCGAACTTTTTCCATGCCAATATCCTTTAAATAATCAATAGCTGCACCAAACGCAGCCGCTCCTACATAATTAGGAGTCCCGGCCTCAAATTTCCAGGGAAGATCATTCCAAGTTGCATCATCTAGATGCACTTCCTTAATCATATCGCCTCCTCCCAGAAAAGGTGGCATTTCCTCTAGCAAATCTCGTTTTCC
>JAJRXH010000357.1 GCA_024276395.1 archaeon | reverse complement strand
GTCCCAAACCCTTTTAAATTATGATGCGCATCATAATGATGGAGATCATAATGTTTGTCAACCGACGCGATGAATTGAAATCATTACAAGATGAATTAAATGCTGCAGGACCGCGATTAATCATCATTTATGGCCGAAGAAGGACCGGTAAGACTCGTCTAGCCGTTGAAGCTGCACGACTGCATGATTTACATTGTTATTTTTTATGTGAAGAATCATCCATTGAAGAAAACGTCCAAAGATTCGCTGCTCGTTTAGCTGAAGCACTAGACGACATCCCACCTAGAGCTTCCACGTTCGCGGTTGTCTTTGAATACCTAAAAAAAAGAATTGAAAATGACTCTTTTATCGTAATCATAGATGAATTCCCTTATCTCATCAAGATTGACCAGGGCATCTTGTCCCATTTTCAGCGCATCTACGATGAAATTCTTCAAGACACAAACATTAAGCTCATTCTTGTAGGATCAAGTCTTGGAATGATGGAAAGTCACGTTCTTAGCTACAAGAGTCCTTTATACGGACGAAGATCGATGCAAATCAAATTACGACCCTTAAAATTCAAGGACGTTTTACTTTTTTTCCCGAACTATTCTTTTTCTGATGTGGTCATCGTACATTCCATCTTAGGCGGAATGCCTGCTTATCTCATTCAGTTTGATCCCAAAAAATCAATTGAAGAAAACATCCACGAATGCTTCGTCAATCCAGTCTCTTTCTTGCATGCCGAAGGTGATTTTCTTCTCAAGGAAGAGTTCACCGACGTTCGCACGTATCGCCGCATTCTACATGCACTCACGAAGACGACTCAACTATCAGAAATAGCGAACATCGTAGGTCGACCAGCCAGCGACCTTCCTAGATACTTGCAAAAAATGATGGAATTAGATCTCATCATCAAGCAATCTCCACTATTGGGGAAGAAAAGACGCCCCCATTATTACATCAATGATAACTACTTGGAATTCTGGCATCGATACATCTATCCACATCGTGATTTGATAGAATCTGGGGATTCTGAGACTGTTTTAAAAAGAATTCGTGATACATTGAATAGCTACGTAGGGAAAAAGTTCGAACAAGTATGCAAGGAATTTTTGGAAATTCTCAACAAAAAGAGATCATTACCATTCATGTTTGAAAAATTAGGTAGACAATGGGGACGAACCCTCCTCAGTGGACGGAAGGGAACTGAATACGAAATCGATATCGTAGCCATTAATGAAGAAGAAAAAAAGGCTCTATTCATCGAATGCAAGTGGCAAGAACAAGTGTCGCGAACTGTAATGAACGACCTCAAAACCAAAAGTGTTCATGTTGGACTTGATGAACGCTGGAATTTTTATCATGGAATCATTGCTAAATCTGTCACCTTTCCACCACAAGAAAATGAATTGACTTGGAGCCTAACCGACTTGGAACGTTTCTTTAGGAATGAATGAACAGAACTTCAGTAAGAGACCATGGTAAGGAAATGAGGCAAGAATCACATTAACTCCAAGGACCGTAATGTCAATCCATTTAAAAAGGATTAAAACAAGAAATTGCTTGGAAATAACTAAGAGGAGATGGACCAGAGCGATGAACCAACACGGTCATTCATCTCATGAGAACCCATCCCCGTAAAGTCTTAAGCATTGCACTAGCACTAACCAGTTCTTTCATTCTTGTCGAGATCATTGGTGGTATTTTAACTGGTAGTCTTGCTCTAATTACTGATGTTTTTTATATGCCCACTGATGCCCTTTCCATTGGGCTGGAGCTCGCCATTGCAATCGTTGCCAACAGACCACACGGTCCAAGATATGCCTTTGGACGTCATCGATTCGAAATATTGGCGTCTTTAGCAAATGGCCTATTCTTGATTGTCATCGTGATTTGGACTATTATTGAAGCATGCAAACGACTTTTCGAACCTTTGAACATTGATTTTATTGGAATGCTCGTAATCGGCACGATAGGATTATTAATCAACGTGATTGTGGCTTTTATCTTGTTTTAAAGCTAAAAGGAAAACTTGAATGTGAGAGTTGCATTTTTGCATATGCTTGGAGATGCTTTCGGGTCTGTTGGGGTCTTTGCCGCATCGTCTCTCATTTACATCACGAATTCAAACATTTGGGACCTAATTAGTCAGCGTGTTCATTGCTCTACTCATCGCCCTAAACTCTTACAAAATCATGCGTGAAAACATCCACATTCTCGCAGAAGGGACTCCACGTAGTCATTCCTCGTGATAATGAAAAAAGCCCTGACCGTGATCCCATACACGATAAATGACGAAG
>JAJRXH010000356.1 GCA_024276395.1 archaeon | reverse complement strand
TTGGCAAGCATCTTAGTTAAACATCCTTTTCTTTCCTTTCAAGATTATTGTCAAGAGGTACAAGAGAATGACTCCCTTGATTAATCTTTTTGATAACCCTAGGGAAGACGCATCCAAAAAGGGAAAGACGTGATCATAATGAATGAAGCTAACCAGAATTTCGATCAACACGAAAAAATAGGAGAGAAATGGCACGCAAGAGAGGAGCTGGCTTCCATCATATATGCACCACGGTACGTTCCAGTTGATGTCCGAAAGAGAATCATCAACATCTTAGGTAACGAGCTGTTCCAGGCTCACGATTACGAAATTAAAGACTTGCAGAAATTTGTTGAGCACGTTGGTTCTTTTTACCCGATCTGGACTGCACTTAAGTGGATGAAAGAATGGAATGTCCTAAAAAATTTAATCAAGGGACGATCAACCCTCGTAACTCATGTTTTGACAAAATTATCGCCATTAATATTCGATTTAATGGAAATGGTGGAAGAAAACACCGAGGCATCGCTTGAAAAACTAGAGAAAACCATTCTGAGCTTGTCACAAAATCTATCACGAAAGCCAAAGGGCGAAGATGAACAAGCAAGTGAAAAACCAAGGACGGACATTTTTGAGGATCTGAAAATTCTCCTTTGGGAGCAACGCTTACTATGGGGTAGATCCATCAGTGAGAATTCATTGGAATCTCTTTTATCAGAAGAGAGTTTTCTTAAAGATGTGCTTGCTGAAATCAACAAAGAAGAAAAGAAAATCGACCTTGACATTGAGACACTAGCACGATATCTTGAAAAAATGACTCAATTTACCAGCGATGTTTCTGAAAAACAGATTCAAGAAAATGACGGCCAAGTACCCGACATTAAAGTTGTTGAGCAACTCTTAAAAGAAGACATGATCAAACGAGCCAAAAGACTAAGCAGTAATGAACAATTCCTAAATGGATTGAGAGCCGCCTATCTTAGACAAAGACTTAACGAAATCATATCCTGGATAAAAGAACATGAAAGGATTCTATCTCTCTTGGAACAGTTATATCCTGGTAGATTGTGGGATTACTCGCGTTCCCTTCTGCATCGAAAGTACTTCCAAAATCTCGCGAAACATGCTAGATTACTTGAAAATGTCAAGGAACTAGAAGAGATCGTTAAACTCCTTGGTAAGATAGAATTAGAAGAAGGACAAAAACGCCTAGAAATCACGAGAAAATCTTTCTCAGAGATACACGGCATTCGAATATCCGGTGATCTTGAACGATTACTCCCAGTAGAACTCCTAAAATTGCTCAATCCAAAAACTAAGCTGCTGTTTTACGCTAAATGGATGGAACAAGGTCTCCTAACCTATGAACTTAGAGGAAAACATTGGACTGGTGGCCCTCCAAAAATGAAAAAAAGAGGCCCTGTAGTAGCTCTAGTAGACACGTCTGGTTCGATGCATGGAGCTCCGGAAACGCTAGCAAAAGCCTTGATCCTAGCAATTGTTAAGAAGATGCTCCCAGAAAAACGGCCAGTTAAAGTTATCTTGTTTTCATCGACAAATCAAACACGTGAAATCGAACTTTCCACGACTCGAAAGATGGCTGATGAATTCCTAGCATTTCTAAGCTACAGTTTTGGAGGTGGCACGGATTTCAATACTGCCCTCAAAGCTGGTCTAGACTCCATCCAATCAGATGAATATAATTCAGCAGACCTATTATTCATTTCTGATGGGCTTTCAGTAATCAATGATAAAAAACTGCTAAATAGATGGCAACAATGGCGAGAAGAAAAAGATGGACGAGTATTTACCGTCATCATAGGTAACGATCGTGCAGGAGGCCTTGACGAGATCTCGGACTACGTGTTCATGATCGATCATACAAGAAATTGGTCTCCAGAAAGGAGTCCAGCTCAGATCATGAGGTTTCTTACATTGAAGAAACCATTAGAGGACGAGCTGACCGTCTAGAGTGATGAACAAGCATCATTGAATCCCCTAGAACTGGTATAAACCCCCTCTTTTCATGAATTTTTCTTGATCCCAGCCAACTTCTGCTAACGCGTCTAATACTCCAACCTCTAGGATGGAATGCTTACTATAAACAAGTCTTCCCATCGAATTTTGATAAAAGTGCCCTCTAGGATCAAGCATCACGTAGGAATCAATCATGGCATCATTATTTTCTGGTACCGGGTTAAACCGACGATGCCGATTAACGAAGTTTAGGAATTGTTCTTCAGTGATGGAAAGTTGTGAGAAATGATCATCATTCTGACCGTCAATCCTCAGAATCTGGAAAACCTTCCACCTTTCTGGCTGAAGAAGGGCTAGTAATTCACTGAAATCATCTTGCCAGTTTAATGATGTCACGACCGTGTTGATTTTTAGCTTGATTCCTAATTTTTTAGCAGTTAAGGCGACCTTAATGGCATACGTCACGTGCCGGCCATTTCCTCTTCCCAACAACATTTCCGTCCGTTCATCAGGACTATCGATGCTAATTGCAATCCAATCAAGATATCCAGCCAAGGATTCAAGATATTCATTCGTGATGCGAGAAGCATTGGTAACCATGCTCGTGACTAATCCGACACGCTTGCTTTCTCGGATCAATTCTGGCAAGTATGGACACAATGTTGGCTCACCTCCGGCAAAGTTCAACTTGATCACTCCCACTTCCTTGAGCATCCTTGGAATCAACATTGCCTCTTGTCTAGTGAGTCTTGACCTTATTTCACCAAAGCGACTAAAACAAAACTTGCAAGAATAGTTACAGGACTTCCACACGTGCCAGTTTACTGTTATTGGAGTTGATACCTCTCCACTTCTGGTGTTGTTTTTTTGGACCTCATGAGATCTCTTTCTCACCATGAATCACCAGATACATTATGAATTCACATCTATATATAACTTTCCATTTCAAGTTAAGTATCATTATATTTTCCATTTATGATTAAGTTTTTAAAGGAATGCAAACATTCATCACGTGGTGATTGAGTTGCAGAATGGAGAGATGGAAGTGACTACTAATTTAATAACAATTAGTCCAGAAGTATTGGCCCGAATGCGAAAATTCCAATTCTATCGGATAGGAATTGAAAACCTAAAATGGGATGACAGAGAATTCTATCGGGTATTAAAAGAAATCGTGACACGAATTAATGATCTCCAACTCGGTATCATTCAAACAGCTGGATTCTTGGTTGCAATCCAAAGCAACACATCAGATGACCAAGAAATCATCAAGATGTTTAAAGAAATGCTCTCTCAAGAGACAAGAATCCCACGAGATGAAATTCATCTAGAAAAGATAGAGAATGATGAAATTGTAACGTATCAGACTGGAATTAACTTGTTAAGGCTGCTATTAGGTACGATAATAGCGAAAACACTACAACAATATGGGTTCCAGAAAATTCAATCAAAAGGAGCGTGTGGTGTGTTTTTGATCCCGAATATCCAACAACAGCATGAAGAACTTGTTGGAGGAGTGGAATGGATCTTAGAGGTCCCACTTTATGGAAGAGTTGAACGAGTCCTTGAAGTTGATATCATCACTGATGACACCTCAACTCCAAGCAATCAATCCTTTCCTAACTTTCATGCCACGATTGAACTAAGAACAAAGTTGATCGGTTCTCAATTGTTAAGTGAAGAACTTAGATCCAAGAACGTGACACCAGAACAACTTGAAGATGTTAAGGAAAAGGACACAACGGTAAAAGAACTTGTAAAAGATAGAATGAATCCAAAATACAGGCGGATTCTCCCAACTGGTGAAGAAGTAGGGGGTGAAACCTTCAAGCTAGTTGATATCATTTATGATCCCGACTTTGAAATCCTCACGAGTTATCGTCACTACAAGAACGTGAAACTACGAGAGTTACTCGCCGTCTTGGGATATGACATTAACCGAGTAAGAACTGAATCCCAGGGAATGGTCGCCGTGCTCAAGCCCAAGCTAAAAAATGGCAAGAAACATGCTGATCCAAATGCAAGATACGTGTTTCCAGTTTCACTATTACAAAAGTCACTAGATACCGATACGTTAAGACTAACTAAACATTCCATTGCCTACAACAAGTTTTCTCAAATTAAAGCAGATAAGAAAATGAAATTAACTGAAACATTGCGACAACGATACCACGTCTTGCAAGATCTTTTCAGAAATCGAATGTCATTAAAACGTGCTTCCATCAAATTTGCATCACCCTCTATTAGAGAATCATATCGAGATGGAAAATATGGAAGGATTCCAAAACTCTCTCTGTCCGGTGTCGAAGATTGGGGTAATCTTGAACGAATCTATCTTTGTCATGATCCTCAAGCACTGCTCTCACCTAACCTCCTTGAAGAATTCTTGTTCGAACTTGGATCCGTTTTTAATTCAATTTGCAAGATAATGAAGAAAGAACGAATCTTAATCAGCAAGGTCAAGTTAAATGAAGCAAAATTTAGACGAAACATTGATCCTAATCCAACAAGAGAGGGAGAAACTTGCCTAATAATTATTAGCAAAGATTCAAGACTTTACAAGGACTTAAAGATTCAATGGACCGTTAAAAACGATCAAGCTGTACAATACTTGAAACCCAGAACACTCCTCCAAATGAAGAGAAAGAATAATGGACTACGAATGCTGGTGGAGGCCTTGGCACGTCAAATCATCGCCAAGACAGGTGGTCTTCCTTATCGTCTCTCCCCTAACTTGCTACCTCGTGCTGCAATCATTGGACTTGATAGATCTAGGGATAGCTTCGGTCAACGTCCTGCGGCAAGTGCTGGCATCGCTGCAGTCACTCCCATTGGCATCTATCTTGCCGGAACATCAACCCAAATCGACAGTCAGGCACATGATTTCATTGATGTAGCAAAAGTTGGAAAGCCTCTCATTGACGAACTTGTTAAAAAGAAAGAACGAAATGAAATCGATCTTGATTTTATAGCCATCCTTCGCGATGGATCACCACAAATCTGCAGACGAGAAGCTGATCAGTGGGAAAAACTTGTTAAAAGTCATCAGCTCGATCTAATTTTTGTCGCTGCGCGAAAACAGCATCCATATCGAGTATATCCCCAATTACAAGGACGTAGGTTAGATCATCCTCTCATTTTCACCGAGATGCCAACATCCCCAAGTGACTTCATGACTGTCACCACTTTACCGCCTCTAGGCACTCCAAAACCCGTATTGTATACTATCATGAAAAATACTACGAACATGGACGTAGAATCTCTGAAATCCACACTAGGAAGCGTGATTGCCAGTTTGTCCCTCCTATGCTGGGAATCCTCAACACCAACTAGTCAACCCTTGCCTCTTCATTATGCTGACAAGCTTGCAGAATTTACTGCACTAACGGGACATCCATGGGACGTGACTAAAAAATTCCCCATGTTCATTTGAATACACGCTGATGATGTGGATGGAGGTTCATCCTAAGTATTCTAGTATTCTAATCGTGCGATAACGATTTTTATCAGCCCGTGATGAAAGATAATTCACTGATTAGACTTTTTCAAAACCCTCATTTTTTTCAATCAAGGCGATTAAAACGATCACCTAGATTACGGAAAGGAATGCTCCTCTCGAGGAAGTCTTTATCCACTGATCATTAGGAATGACGAATCCGATTTTTTTAGCAATCAATCGATCAAGATTCGTGGAAGAATGCGATTTTCACGAGAAAGAATGGCAAATCTCGCGCGTTTCGCTATACTCTTTCGGAAAAGTCTATCACTGATATGTCAAACTAATCCAAAGTTCATTCGTATAATGATTCACAAAAAAATCCCTTTCATTTGTCCAAGTAACATTTTACTGGGGATGATAGCATACAATGGTACCTCAATAATTAGATTCTTCATATATTTTTCCTAGAGAGTTATTCAGCGATCCCTTTTTTTAAAAAGAGATTTTAAATGACAGGCATTTCCTTTAAATGCTTCAAGAACAAGTGAGAAAGGATTCTATAAACATTAAAGTTAACAACAATAATGCATTTGAAAACGATCATCCGGGAACGAGGTTACATGAAAACGAACGGCAGTCGTGTGATGTGCGTCTCACTCCAAAAAAACAAGAAGCATGAGAATGACTCGAAAGTATCATCCGAATTGAACGATTGATTGCAAAAAATCGGAGAAAAATAAGATAATTCTACGAAAGATCAAACCATGACTTGAATTTTCGCTCGATTCTTCAAGTTACCACCAGCATTAACCATCAACGATTTGCGACTCCCTTCACGTTTCTTGAGAGAAACTCACAGCAACACGAAGTTGAAATGGATGAGATAATGCGATTGCTCAAGTAAAATAAAGGAACATGGAAAAATGATGAAAACTTTCCTAATTGAACCAAAAAGGATCTTGAAAAACACGCTAATGAATTAATCTTCGAGACTTGTCAATAATCGTTCAAGTTTTTCCGGATCATCCAGAATTCGTGCTAGACGCTTCTCAAAACACTAAAACAACTACAAGATAAAACTCCCAAAGTGGATACAAGGGAAATCATTGGAGATTTAAGAAATGATCGTTATTGATACCTCTGTCCTCATTGACGCTCTTTTTGACAAGAATGTTCAACGAAGGCACCTAACAACGAGAACAACTCATCCCTGAAGATGAATTATTCGAGTTGGCACGACAAGTTGCAAGAACTACTCATCCTAGAGCCATTGATGCTTACTTCATCGCAACAGCCATGCTTACTGACTCTGTTTTAATAACAAACGACAAAAAGATGGCAGTTAATGCGAAAAAACTTGTTCAATCCTTTTACCTTCTAGAT
>JAJRXH010000355.1 GCA_024276395.1 archaeon | reverse complement strand
TGAACTCATAAAGAATGAGAGTGAGGATGGTCATGTTAAGCCCGCGCCAAAAACCGTGTCGATAGGATACCAGAAAAATAAACAAGGTGATTGTCTCTAAATTTGGTATGGTTACAACGACCAGGGAACTAGCTATGGCAACTGCCGAGTACATTGCAGCCAAGCTTGCCTCTTTTATAACACCTACTTGAGAACGGTCTCTTTTTCCAGAAATTGGAGCATGATGATCTTCATTTACAATTTCTACTGCCAACGAACTTCCCAACCCATCCTTACATGAATCCAAAAGTAAAAACCTAACTTATGATATGGTCACTGCGCCTAATGAGTGTAAATTACGCGTAACTCAGAATATAAGAGAAAAGCGCATTAAATCTCATTAACTATAAGATCTTGTTATTTATCAATCTCTGAGCGGTCGGGTAGAAATACTGGCATCAATACTTTCTTTTTCTTCTTGATAAAATCAAGTCGATCTTTCATGATTATTCGGATGCCATTGTATCCGTCGATTTCCAACTCAAGGGGAGAAGGGTTTACTTCCACCTCGGCTTTCTTAATCACTTGGTGGATGAAAGCTTGAACTATGTGCTGCCGTGCCTTTCTTTTGGCAGCTTCATTCCGCATTTCAACATCATTCTCATCTGTTTTGCACATCTTACATCCATTTACTCCGTTTTAGTAGAAATAGTTGGATTACATCCAGTCTCAGCATATCATTAAGCATTGTAAAAATTTTCCTCTTTCCTACCAATCTCTTCATCATTATCATAACAAAAAAAGACGGTATTAAATCATAATGAGGATTTAATTGCGATTAAAACAATTAACAATCCTAAAGTCGAGAGAATGAGGCCCATCAGGAATGGTACTTGAGGTGAAATTCCATATAACACTCTGGTAGCAAAACTTCCTAATGAATTGAATAGCATGATGAGCATGCTATCAAAACCAAAGATAACAGAGTAATATTCTTTCTTCGTTCCGTTGGCGATTCGAGTAATATCGGCTACCAAAAAGATGTTCATTCCAAGAATGAATAGTAATGAACCCCCAACGAAAATCCAGTAAAATTGTCCCCAGAGATAGAGAAACATAGTAACTATCATTATCACGGTGAAAGATAAAGCTACCCATGGCTTTTCTCTTGCTTTACCGTTAAGAGCTCCAATTATTGGTGATGATACCACATTCAAGCCCGTGCTAATTCCGATGAGGGTACCGATTTCTAGAAATGACATCTTTACACGGTAAAATCCGTAGATGGGCTGAATGGTGATTATCATGCCGCTCACGAATCCAATGATGCAAGCTAGGAATAGTGAGGGTAGCACGAAAGGACTAAGTAACTCTCTTGCAGCTTTCCAATTAAGTTGGGTTTTTTTCTTTCCCAACATGATTCGGTGTGCTTTCACTATGTCTGGATCAAATCGTGTTCGCGAAAAAATGATGATACCTTGGAAAACAATGAAATCGAGCAAGATCATCAATAACATTGCCAGAAAAATGCTATCCGCATCAAACCACGTGAGCAAGGAGGTAAGCAGAAAAGGTCCTATCAACCCGCCAAGGGCCACCATTGACGCAAGAATGCCATTTTTAAAACCGATACCTCGAGGGACATCTGGCACGGCGCCGCGAGAGGCCATGACAATGATGTTCATTGCCACGCGGACGATGAGAAAACCGACAAGATACAGCAGTAATGTGCTACTCATCCAAAGTGTTAATAGAGCTAAAAAGAAACCAGTCATTCCGAGATAGATTGCTTTTAATCTTCCGAGGCGGTCTGCTAGGACTCCAGAAGGAATTCTCGTGATTGCGCCAATTAACATACTACTTCCAGAAATGATACCCCAGATGCTTACCACTGTCAACTCATCCCATCCAAACTTGACCTTCAAGTACAAGGGAAAGCTCGCTCGTAAACCTTGAAAGAGAAAGAAGCCAAGAAAGAAAGGAGCCAACATTGGTAACATGTCTAAAAAAGCAGTGAAAGTTTCTGTTTTCTCTTTCGTTACTGTGGGCTCCTTTTGCCTCTTAGAAGACACTATTGGTACATCTATTGACAACTGATCCACCTCTTCCAAGAAGACCACGTGTTACTAGAACTTTTATTAATTAAGCAAGAGGCAAGTAACATGGGACTCCCTACCTCTTGAAAGATGCTCACCACTTGGAAATATCGGAAAAACGCGCTAGATTCTACTTATGCCTCATGTAAGAAGATAAAAAGAAAAATTAGGGATAGATAGCCTCTTTAACTCTCTAGTTCTTCGACAGAAGCATCATCTTCTTCTAGTTCGACTTTAGTCTTTCCATAAGGCACGTCACAAGCTTTGATGATTTCTGGCTTGAGACGTGACTGAAACAAGAGCAAGTACAAGAGTGCAATGATGACACTTGGTAGGGCCATGTAAACTAAAATAAGTGCAATCATCTGTAATATGACTTCGGCCCGGGAATAAAGAGGAAATGATGCACCTAATGCAAGGATTGCACCAATGGATACTAAATTTCGCGTTCTTTGTTGGACCTTTTGCCCTATGTACCAGTTGATCTTCCATTTTTTTTCATCGAATGCCTTCAATCGCACATCTATTAGCATCCATGGAATGGGAATGATGACAGTGAGAAGTAGTGGACTGAGGAAATAAATAACGGTGAATTGAAAAGCTATCGTGATGAAAGAACCAATAAAGTCCAATTTTGGTAATCCGATGGCATTTCGTTGCGCAGAATCAAGCACGATGAAGTTAGCTGGATCAAAATCACCAAGGATGAGTGATAGAACTGAAGCAGCGACTGAAAAGAGAAGAGCCGCCATTGAGGCCCAGACTATGATTAAAGATATGGTCTTTGAGATGAGGACACCCGCTCCTTTCTTGTCCTCTTCTTCTGGAACGTGTTCGATGTAATGTACGTTCCCCTTCGTGAAGAGCATCTTTGCCATCTTGTTATGAACCAAAAAACGAGCAAAATGTCCAGCGAAGGATATACCAAGAGCTGACCAAAGAATCACGAGAATGACAGCGATGAGAAGAGAAAGAGGAATGAGATATGGACTGCTGGGAAGTACGAACGAGATAACGAGAATGTCCAAGCGGATGTCAATGAATTGCAAAACCGCAGAGATAATGATTAAAATGACAGCGGCTGCATAACCACTGGGACTAACACTCTTGAAATCGATATTCCGGAAGGCTAGTAACGTTTCTCTAAGTCCTAGTATAAATTTCTGCTTGAATCGCAGCTTTGTTTTGGAGCGTGGAGACACGGTCTCATTGAGTGGTTTTAACGGTGGTTCAATTTCTGGTGTTTTTGCCCCTTCCTCCACTTCAGAAAGATCTAGATCATTGGGTGCATCTATAGTCTCCGCTTGGGCATCTTCCTGGGATATTTTTTCGTCTCCGTTTTTCTCTTCGCTTGACATTATTGATTACCTCACTTTAGTTAGTTCACATCTAACGGCTTTTTTTTAATGTTAAAAAAGATTTGCCTTCTCACGATCTGTATCTTGAGTCTGGCGTTCCATATCACTGTAAAGGATGACCTAACACCGTGATGAGTAGCTCATCTCCATCTTGGTAGAGTTCTTCTGTTTCATAGTTACCTAAAAAGATGACTTGTTGAAACTTGGTACTAGCAAGCTCCATTATTTCATCAATAAAGAAAAAGGATTCCACTTGGTAATCGAAGAATTTTTGTTCGAGCACCCCGTCGTCACCATAAACTTCGTACCACGTGAATCTATTGAAAGTTGCTGGATGTCGTTCTCTTTTCTCTTTTAGAGTAATTGATTCGTGAGAAGAATCCATGACTGGTCTGATGGTTTCGATTTTTGTTATCACCTTGCCATTTGATAATGTTCTCATTCCCTTGAAATGTAAGGTAGCTTGATCTGAATTTGAGGATAGAACGCGTTGTTCAAAGATGAAAAATCCACGAGGATGAAGATGTCTTTGAGTCCACGTTAATAAAGATTCTAATTTTCCGTATGTCGTGACACTAGGTAATCCTAATGGGGCAATGACGGCCGCGAAAGATGTTGAAGGGTTCCATTCATCCAAGCAAGAGGTATTAATTACCAAGATGTCATTATTCTTGAAGACTTCATTCTTGCTTGTCGTGACTTTCTTTTCTAAAGATTTAACAACTTCTGGGTCTGAAACAAAGATGTGGATTTTTTTATTCTTGATTCCATCAAGAAGTCTAGATAATTCTTCTACTGACCAAATATCATAGATCAAGATGTTTTTTCCGGCTTTCTTGATTCTTTTCTGGTAAAAAGTGATACCACTAACTTCTTCAAATAGTTGTTGGATTACTTTCAAGGTAAGGGGCTTTGTCATTAAAAGGTCACCCCGATTGGGTCACTTTTGCCTGATTTTCTGTCATTTTTTGTCAAGATGGGAGTAAAAACACTTCGATCTAGAGGCTTGGGAGGGAATACACTTCGTGTAGGCCGAGCTCGTTCCATCTCTCTTTTGTTGGATATCCGAGCTCGTTCCATCCTCGTATTTGATAATATTCCTTGATCATCTGATGCAATTCTTGTTCTGTTATGACCTGAGGACCTTCTTCGAAGGGTAATGGTTCTTCTTTAAACCGTCTCGGTAAATCGTCGTCAGCTCTTTCAAATCCGTTAATCACGGCAAACAGTCGGGCTAACTGATAACTGCGTTCACCAATTCGCAGCATCTCATTGAGATCCACGTTTAATCCGGTAGCTGCATTCAGTAAATCACGATACAAGTGCATGTTATAATTTTTTCCAGTCATTGAACCAGTAAAGGCACAGATAATCAAGCTATTGGAAAAAGATCGTGTATTTTCAAACTTAATCACGACTGGAGCTTTTTGTTCTGCAGTAAATCTACTCAGTCCCGGAAAATCCTCTCCCAGTAATTCTGGAGATGGATTAGCACGCATTACCATCGTGTCGTGGAGTCCTTCCATGTGACTACCGCCACGTGGCGAAACAGAATATGAAAGACCCAATCCTTTCTTTCCTCGTGGTTCGTGCATTGCCATCTCCAATCCTTTCACGTGAATGGCAAATTCTTCCGTTCCTAGATTTTGCGATAATCTTTTAACTCCTTCTGCCAGCAAGTTTCCAATTCCTTCACGATTGGCAATCATAAAAACTAGCTCTACGATTCGTTTGGCATCACCCCAACGTGCACCTTCTCGTGGATCTATCAAGCATTTTTCAGTCGCTTCCATGATGTGTGAAATCACGTTCCCCGTAGAAATGGTATCTAGTCCCATCTCATTACATAGTTGATTTGCTAGGCAGATGGCAGCAAGATCCTCGTTCAGGCACAAGGAACCAAAACTGGCTAGTGTTTCATATTCAGGTCCACCATGCTCCCTGGTAACTTGGTGCGCACCAAATTTTGTTTCTACTTCACGCTTGCATCGGATGGGACAAGCACTACATGTTTCTCTTCCTACCAGAACTGTTTCTGCCAAGTTTTCTCCAGAGATTGCCTTGGCTTTTTCCCAACTTCCTTGTTGAAAGTTCTTGGTAGGTAAGATCCCCATGGTACTTAAGGGCACGACACCACCACTGGTTCCCAGCTTGCCAAAACGTTCTGGTGTTTTAGCTTTCTTGACAAAGTGATCAAGTAGTTCTTTTCTTTTTTCTTGGAAGGTGATTGGATCTTTTAATGGAGGAGGATCACCAGATTTAACAACGATTGCTTTCAAGTTTTTTGATCCACAGATTGCACCAGTTCCACCTCTTCCAAAAGCTCTTGTCTTGTCAACCATTAATGAG
>JAJRXH010000354.1 GCA_024276395.1 archaeon | reverse complement strand
TAGTACCCATCGTGAAAGATGACCAAAACTCGGCTGAAGGAGGAACAGCCGCTGCGCAAGCACTAGTATCCGAAGGAGTACACATCGTGATCGGTTCTTCAGGTAGTTCCGTGAGTGCAGCAATGCAAGAAGTGCTTAAGCAGTACAAGATTCCTCAAATCTCCTACGCATCATCATCACCGACCTTAAGCGATAGAGAGCAATATCCATATTTCATGCGTGTAGTGCCCTCTGATGCTAATCAAGGAAAGGCTCTCGCTCAATTAGCTAGAGCTTTCGGATGGACGAAGGGTGCAGCCATTAGCACTGACGATACCTATGGAACTGGTACCGTACAAGTCTTCAAGAGCGAATTTGAGGCATTAGGAGGTCAGGTTGTATCTTGGCAAACCTTTACCTCTGGCAGTGCCGATGTATCAAGCCAACTCCAAGCCATCAAGGATGCCAATCCTGATTTCATTCTCGCTAACATGATTGATGTTGACGGTGCCGTCGTGTTCAACAAGGCAGATGATCTTGGCTTGACCAACAACCCTGATGTGGCATGGCTCATCACCGATGGAACAATCACCACTGCCACGTTTTCTGGTAGTGATAAGGTCAAGAATGCGATGCAAAACTTCATTGGTACCAATCCAGCACCTCCATCAGGTCCAATCTATGAAAAATTCAACGAAACTTAGTTTACCATTACGGAATGTGGTGGTGCCTCCTGTGAAGGTCCTCTAACTAGCCAACAAAGTGGCACGATGTTCAACTCCTATGCACCTTTCGCGTATGATGCCGTGTTTGCAGCTGCTTACGGAATCAAGCTCGCTGTTGAACGAGCTGATGGCGATTTTAACATCATCAAAAACGGTACTGCTCTCTTAGAAGCTCTTTATGATGTGGAATTTGATGGTGCTACTGGTCATATCAAGTTCAACAGCAATGGTGAAGTTGACGGGAAATATACCATAGTCCAATTACAAGGAGACGAATACAAGACCCTAGGAACATGGGATAATTTTAATGGTTTGGATTTCTCAGTGAGTACAATAACCTTACCCGGAGGAACCGTGTGGACCTTCTCCAATGGCAAGTTTACTTGTGACAACTGTACAGAACAAGAAGCATCGCCTAGTTTCGGGGCAATTGAATTCTTGGTTGCCATCTTCACATCTTTGGTGCTGGCTGAAGTTTTCCGAAGAAAGCGAAAAACTAACTGATGTAAAAGAAAGATCAACTGAAAGAATCGGAGTGAGGGACAGCAAGCGTGGTGATTACTGGACTAGTGCTAACCCCTCGCTCATTTCCATCACTTTTTTCTCATTACTACATTTTCACCAGAAATGAATTCGATGCTCTCGTTTTTCCCCTAAAATGATGAAAAAGAGGATTGATGAACATTTGGTCAGGCGATAATCATGTCAGAGCAGGTAGATGCAGTCTTAGAGGCCAAAAATATTTATTCCGGATATGGAAAATTACAAGTCATTAACGGAATTTCCTTATATGTAAAGCGTGGCGAAATGGTGACCATCATTGGTCCTAACGGATCGGGAAAGTCAACATTCATCAAGACCATCATTGGTCTGGTTACTCTCTTTTCCGGAAAAGTTTACATTGATGGAAAGGATGTCACTGGTAAGAAGCCATACGAGATCATTCGTGAGGGCATTCCTATCGGATACGTGCCTCAACTTGCTAACGTGTTCCCCTCGTTAACCATTGAAGAAAACCTGAAAATGGGCTATTACACGAAAAAATGGGATAAGTCATTCACTGATCGCGTGAGAGTGTTATTTGACCTATTTCCAATTCTTGAAGAACGTTTCAAGCAAAGGGCAAGCCTATTGAGTGGTGGTGAAAGGCAGCAGCTAGCTTTGGCAAGATCTCTCATGCCAACACCGCGAATCTTGCTACTTGATGAACCAACTGCCGCTCTAGCTCCCATATTAGCCGAAGAAATGTTACAATTAATCGTGAAAATGAGAAAAGAACTCGATATTTCCGTGCTCATTGTCGAGCAGCGAGCCAAGCGTGCACTTCAATTATCAGATCGTGGCTACGTGTTCGTTACTGGGACCATAGCTGCAGAAGGAACAGCCGATGACTTGTTACAAGAAGATAAAATCAGAAAGTTATATCTAGGACAAAAAGATTAGGTTAATTACTTTCACTCACTCCCTCAATACATACTACTCTGAGGGGATTACTATGATGATGTACCACCAACTACCGAGAAAAAACTACCAAGAAAATTGAGTGTTGTTATTAAATATATAGTAGGAGGATAGAAAAGATGGCCTTAATTGGGATGGATTTAAGCAGTCACTTCACGCTAGCAATCATTTTTGCAGCTCAAATGATTCTCTTGACCATTGGCCTTAACATGGTATATGCCGTGCTCAAGTTTTCTAATTTCGCGCATGCTGAATGGATCACCATGGGAATGTACTTTTCTTGGTGGAGCCTTCAAATTTTAAGCTACTTACTTACGTGGGACACAGATCATTGGATTAATAATCTCTTTGTTCACGCAATGTTTGCTTTCGTGGGAGTGGGGCTTTTTGGCATTGCCTGTGAAATTTTAGTGTATGAACGTTTGCGTTTTACCAAGGCATCGTTAACGACACTCACAGTCGCCTCTATTGGGATTGGTTTCATAGCGAGAAACTTATTATCAATGATCTTTTCAGATTTTCCTCACAAAAGAGGCGACTTCGGTGGGCTGTGTCCCAATTGTGGATATTACCCAGAATTTCCAGGATTTTTGCCAGATTTTCTTACACCAGCGAAGTTGTCATTCCGATTCACGAGAAATCATCCCCTCTGGGGAAATCAAACCATTAACATCACCATCTACGAGATCTATATCATCGTCATTGCCATCATCGTGGTGATCTTAGTAGACATATTCTTCCGAAAATCGAAGTTAGGTGTAGCAATGCGCGCAGTATCAGATAACATCGATCTAGCTCAAGTATCTGGAGTAAACACGAAACGGATTATTTTATTCACTTGGTTTTTGGCTGGTGGTATCACGGGCCTAGGCGCGGCAATCATGCGTCCAAACACACCAAAATTTGATTCATTCGTCGGCTTTTACTTGCTATTACCAATATTTGCAGTGGCTATCCTAGGCGGTGTAGGCTCTTTTAGAGGTGGTGTCATTGCTGCTCTG
>JAJRXH010000353.1 GCA_024276395.1 archaeon | reverse complement strand
GATTCCTCGTAGAGCTCTTACTTCCATGGGAGTTTCTTCAGCATAGATCTTGATTAGATTTTTTATTCGTAAAGCGTATTCCATGTTAACCCTTCCTCCATTTTTTCATCCCACGTACCGTAATGCATCACTAGGTGTTATCTTGGATGCTAGGTATCCCGGAACGATGGCTGCCATAATCGCAGAAAGGACCGTGATTGCACCATAAAGAAAAATGTCTAGCCATGGAATCTCAAAATAAATGAAACTGCTACTAGTCGTGACGTTGACGAGTCCCCAGGCAAGCATCACACCACTGATAATTCCTAACACGAGTCCCAGTAGTCCCATGACAATCAACTCGAAGAGAACGGCAAGGATGACTTTTTTCTTCGTGAAACCAATTGCCCGCATCATTCCGATTTCTCTTCTTCGTGATGAGACTGATCTTACAGCGACCACTAGCAGCCCCAAAATTCCCACAAGAAAACCAATGCTGGTAAATGCCTGCATGAACTGGAAAAACCTGAATTCTGCTTCGATTCGTTGGGATAAAATTTCATACGAGGAAGCAGATTGCACGCCAAAATTAATTCCGACTTCATCATAAAAGGTTGTTTTTTCATCATTTCCTTTAGCATTGCTCCATTTTTGTATTTCACGTGCAAGTTCGTCATTTTTTTCATCAGTAAACTCATAGCTAGTCTTGAGAATGAAATACTGATAGGTATCTAATGATCTACCTCCCGAGGTAGCATTGAATGCTCTGAGAGTTTTCGCAAGGTCTTTACTTATGAATAGGGCATTATTAATGGTGAAACCTTGGGGACCAAAGTTGGCGTCGAACAATGGATTGCTGGAAGTTAATGCAATGACAACGAATTCAGTATATCCGCCAGTGTTGTTTGCTAACCAAATGCTCATTCCAGGCTCACCGAAGGGTCTCGGACCGCCAGAAGTAAACTTAAAAAAGGGCCTTATGATGATGACTGGCTTGCCATTTACCGTGGCCCCATCGACGAGAGCGCGCCAAGCGAGTTCGTCTTCTTTGATGTTCCCTGGATCTAGAAGATCACTCTTGTTGGTAATTTCGATTTCTTGATCATATTGAAGTGTTAATGTGTCATTGCTTTTCAGTTTTTCGGGTCTTAATAAAAACGGGTAGATTCGATTTTCTTTGTAATCTTGCCATAATGTGTTCTTGTCGATTACAAAGATGTTAAATGATTGACGAAGTGTAGGATCTGAAAAATTTAGTTTATCTGCGTATCCAAGTGTTCCAGTGACTCCTGCTGGGGCAGCAGTAATGCCACGAACATCTTGAATATTTTGGAAGGTTTGTTTCAGTTTTTCGGGGTAATTGAGGCTTTTATTAATGGGTTGTTCAGTGTAGATCAGTACATCAACACCACCTGAAAGTAATTCTCCTTCTCTTAAGAAGCCATGTCGTTCTGAGAAGCTCCAAGTTGTCATGAAGATGTTTAACGTGAGGATGGTTGCAAAAATTGCAAAGGTAAGTGTTGATCGCGTTTTCTGGTTGGCCATTTGTCTAAATGCGATGAGGGATACTGATCGGACGCTTTTGATGACTCCTAGGGTCTTGATCAAAGCTGTAGCGAGGTGGTCCAAGTTCAAGGCTGCCATCGTGATGATTCCAGCGGTTAAGGATAACATGATCATGATGAGATAGAGAGAGCCACCACTCCCTCTTTCGATGATGCTGAAAATGTAAAAAATGTTAAAAAGAGGCCAAAAGATAGCTAGAAATGCAGCAAGAGATAAAGACTTGTTCCGAGAAATGAAAACAGATGATATGATTGAGAGCCCGAACAGAAGTAATAATACCGGTGCATACAGGGTTTCTGCATTAGTTAGTTCTTCATAGGTGCTGATTTCAAGTGGATTTAATCCGGTAGAAGTGAGCCACACGATACCGATTATTAAGGCAATTATGCCAAAGTAAAATCCTTTATTTCCAGTGGTTTTCTTTCTTGCGTGCTCTTCCATGTCTCGTAGTACCTTGACGATTCGTATTCGGCTAGCTTTTAAGGCTGGATAAATTCCAGCAAGGAGTGATAACAAAAATCCAAAGACAAAGGACACGAAGATGTCATTAGGTTTTAGTATCAAGGGAATATCTTCCGTGGGGAAATTAAAGAAAAACCCCATTAGTTGCACGAGAAGCCACCCGTATGCGATTCCTCCAACAATTCCTAACGCGCCGCCAATCATCCCAGAAATTCCGAACTCCATTAGTGATGTGATGAATATCTGTCCGGCTCTCGTTCCAATAGCCATTCTAATACCAGTTTCCTTCATTCGGTCATCAATAGTCATTAGTTGAATGTTGACAATGAGAATGGCTCCAGCAAGAATGATCATTGAACTGAATATTTGAAGTATCGTTTGTAACATATCTAAAAATCCTTCTATTTGCTTGATGAGGTCTCTTCGGATGGCTTGAAATTGAAAGTTATCGACACCTCCATAGTCTTCGAATCCTGATCCATCTTGAGAAGCAGCTACTTTTAAATCAGCAAGTAATTGGTCGATTTGCTCATCAGTCTTTACACTCTCTGCAAAATTGATCACGATGCTCGTGATGACCTTTTTTCCATTTTCTGTCATTTCTTGTAGCATGTCAAGTGGTATCAGAATGGTGGAAGCAAAAGATTCCCTCCCTAATCCCTTGTCGAGGTAAATACCTTTCACGGTCAAAGTATATTGTCTGGGCGTTCCTTGTATTGTAATCGTGAAATTCAATTGATCATCTTTATTTAACTCGAGATCTTTGGCTAAATTTTCACCTACGAATACTTCTAACTTATTTCGATTGAGATCTCTCCATTTCAGTTGTTTTTCAGTTCCTTTTTCGAATAAACTTCCGAAGTACTTGGAGTTAGGATCGATTCCAACTAGGGATATCGCATTTTTTGTTATTCCTTTGGTAGATATGGAGACGGTTCCCGTCTTTTGTAGTCTTCCACTAATTTCAAGGATTCGTGAATCATTGGTAAATTGAACTGAGAGATATTGAGCAAGGCTTTCGTTCATTGTTCCAGATGTCGTAGGGGTGATGATCGCGTCAATTTCGCCTAATGCATGTACTGTAAATCCCTTGAAACCTTCTTCCAGTGACGCTGTTCCTATTAAAACACCAGCAAACAGTGAAATACCTAGTGCAATCCCCAGAAATGCAAAAATGTTTTTCTCTTTTCGACGCCACATTCCGTTCAACACGTAGAAGATGTAGTGGGTTATGCGGCCAAACCAAGATGTGATGTTACGGGTCAAGCGTTCAAACTGCGGTGACATTGGCATCACTCCATCATATTTATGATAGTATGATTCATGTATGAAAGAATGATCAAGTCTTATAAACATTCACATTTCGCATCTTATTCATTTTTCTGGACTTGGTTATTGTTCGATTTAATCGAACTTGGAAAATATTCGATGTGGGCTTCAGTTAGAAGCTGAATTGCACATTTTCAACTAAGAAAGTAAAACGCTACTTTAAAAAGTCACAATTTTAGGTATGGTGTAGGTCGATAACAAAATAAAAGAAGTAAGTTGAAGTGATAATAAAGAAGAATTTGTTGAGAAAAAAATGGCTCATCTTGAACTGTTGGTGCTAGCATCAGCGGTGTTGGTTGCATTATTGTCGTCAGGCTTGCTGATATATAAGATGAAGGGGTCACCACTTATTGAGGTGAAGTTCCTTTCCATTGCTTATATTTTTCTGTCATTGGGCTTTATTTCCTTCTTTCCCACTGCTCTATCAGAGCCTTCGCCAGTAAAAGTGGTCTTGGAAGATAGTACCGTGGCTTATCGGATTGGATTATTGTTTATTCATATATGGGGTTTAATTTGGTGTTTAGGGGTATCATTACCATCATTGAAGGAGGATGTGCAATCTATTATCAAGCTTGTAACCATTTTTGGTGTTTTTACAGTTAGTTCTGTTTATAATTTGATGACCGCTGATGTTATATCAGTAAGTGGGCTCATTTTTATGGAATATGAACCATTGGGAGTTGTTTTGCTAGTTACAAGTCTTTTTTTAGTTATTTATTTTGTTTCTGACCGACTGTTATATATGAATCAACTCTTGGGTCAATCTAGACTGTTTAAATATCTGTTATTATTATTGATAGATGGCCTGTTGACAATAGCAGTGCTTTCCATCAATTTACTTTCTTCGCGGCCCGTGTTTCCCCTTTTTAGTGCCGTTTTGAGTGGGAGTATAGCAACCCTTGTTATGAGCCTTACCATTGTACTGAATGAACCAGAATTTTTTGGTACTGGTACCCGGTTATATGCTATTTATATCAGCGATGTCACGAAGATGGAGGTTTTGTACTCCATCAACTTTCAGAAAGAATTACCTTCCGAGAAATTGCTGGTAGATGTTTTTAATTCATTGCAAAAGACTCTAAAGGAGATAATATCTAGTCAAGGAGAGATCAAGGAGATTCATTGGGGAGACAAAGTCGTTCTGTTCGAAGTACAAGATGAACTGCTGGTAATGTTTATGGTATCGCAGAAAAATTGGATAGTCATTTCCTTGTTACATTACGTCGCTAATGCCATCTCAAAAGGGACATTCAATATTAGGAATGGTGCATCCTCAAGTAATCAAATGAAAATTGATGAAGTTATTGAAAGAATAACACGATACTTCATGAAGTGATAAGAACGGAGGATATTGACGGGATGCTTATTGTTGAGTTTGTTTTAGTGTTGTTGTCAGTTGCAGTAGGAACGGTCATGGTTATCGTCATTCTCAGGAAAATGCTTGAATTCCCTATTTTTGAAATGAGGTTATTGTTATTGGTATCCATCTTGAAT
>JAJRXH010000352.1 GCA_024276395.1 archaeon | reverse complement strand
GTGTCATTTTAATAGTGGATAGTTTGAATCCTGCTTCCGTTTTAGAAGCTCAGGAGATATTGAATGCAACAGAGGAATACATTCCTCTAACTACTCCAATGGTGCTCTGCGTGAACAAACAAGATGTGGATGGTGCATACACTGTTGATGATGTCATGAAACATTTGAATCCCCGAACTCCTTTCATTGCACGCTTGCCAACAAGTGCCAAGACTGGTCTTAATGCCAGAAAAGCTGTAGCCATTCTAGTTTTGGAGATCATTTGGAAATATGCGAGGGTGTTGAATGCAGTTATTGAGTGCGGTTATGATGTTAAAATATTGACTGACCGTCTAGGTTTAAAGACGGAAAGAGAGACTATCCGTTCGATGCAGTGGCTAGAGTGGCGCCAACTCGTGCAGGCGGATTGGGATAACTTGCGGTTCCAAGTTCCGACCAGGGTAAAGGAAGTTCTAGAAATCTTACAATATAGCTATCAACGTGCTCGTGAAAGACAATGACAATTTTTAGCTTTTGTCGAGTGATGTTTTGACCTCGTGTTCCCTTTTGGTGAATTTTGTTCGTGGCATGTTAAACTAATTAATCGTGAGGAAGGAATGCAAATGGTAGAGAAACCAGACGTGTATATCTGTAATAAATGTGATCATCGTTTCCAAGATCCTAAATTTGTTACTGAGAAGGATGAAGAAGGATTTTACATTACCGTACCAAGTTGTCCAAAATGTGGCAGTCTAGACTTGGCTCTTTCTTCGATGGCACTTTCTGATTGAGGATGATTTAGGATGAGCGAAACTGAAGAATCCCCACGAAAGAATTCAGAATATCTTCTAATATCTTGTATTAGAAGACATGAACGTGAAGCTCTCTCTGAAGTATGGTACATTCTTTCAGATTTGAATTCCGTGAAGCTGAAAATACGTAAATTATCCATTCCTAGTCTTGCCTTACTTGAAGTTGTTGACCATTCGTCTATTGATTCGGTTGCATTGATCAAGAGATATGTTGAAGAAAAAGGGAACTTGTTCATGACTCTCAAAGTAAAACCCTTTCATCGTTTGATTAACACTGAAGAAGAGGTTATCGTCAAGGAAACCTCATTACTTGCTAATGAGAGACTTGATCATGATGATAGATGGAGAATTAATGTGAAAAAAAGGCATACCCAGTTGTCATCTCGTTTATTAATAGAGAAAATAGCTAGAGAAATTCGAGTGGGCAGTGTTGATCTTCATCATCCATCAAAACTGGTGGAAGTAGATATTTTAGGGAAATGGACAGGAATCGGAGTAATTCCACCCGAAGCAATTTATTCTAATCCAGATGCTCTTACTAGATCTTCCATCATTTACTACTAGTCAAGGACTTATTTTTGAACGGAAGTGGATGTAGACAAAAGGAATTCGTAGACTTTTTGCGCCACGATTAGATTTAAGAGAATTCGGAACGCTTGTTCATCTGGTCGTGTCACGGGTAAAAATTGAATGGTTTCACGTGTTTTCATCCGTTTTTTGAGTTGTGAATATTGTAAAAAAGCTTCTTTATAGTAAATATGGTCTTCATTGCCTTCTAGTAGCAGAATGATGGTATTCACGGAGCTTTTGCCAGAATAATTCCAGTAATTCTCAATGTGACGGGTAATTGGCGGTAGCCATTTCCTATCTCCAAAGGAATAGGGAACGATTAGGCAATCAGCATTGAAAATGGTGCTACTAATTATGAAAAACTTTGGATTATCTAAATAAGATTGTTCTACGAACCAGAATTGTATTAGAAGTTTTT
>JAJRXH010000023.1 GCA_024276395.1 archaeon | reverse complement strand
TTTCAAGCATCGGCATCGCGTCATCCGTGATGCTGCTGTCGTTCCGTGCGTTGCGAGGATAAAACACGAGGTCTCGTGGGATTACCCTGGTCACGGGTGCTTTTCCTCTTTTCCCTTTTTCTTTCATCATTGGTTGTTCATCATGTATGGTTGAAGAAGAAGGAATTGTTGATTCTCTTTTATCTAGATTCCGTTGGTGCGATCATCATTTTGTTTGGCGGAGGAAGAATGGATGGAATGAGTGTGACCGTCATTTAGAAGAGAGCTGATGATAAAATCATTATCTAGGCACGGGAGAAAAGGTGATTTCAATCTAATTAAATAAAGTAATGGATAACAAACTAAAAGTAGGATAGATAAAACCTTAAAAGAGAATGCAAGGTCATTGTATGCGCTCTTCCAAATCCATCTCATCTATTTTACGGTAAATTTCATTAGTTTCTTTGAATTTGGACTTTATGTCACAGAATTAACCGCCAACTAGCTTTGGAAGGACTATGACCTTGTCCTCGGAGCTTACTAGAGTATCTAGTGTGGCCTTGACTCCATTAACAAGAACCATAAATACTTCTTTTTCTAGTCCAAGTTTTTCCAATAGTTCTCCTACAGTGATGGATTCATCGTTTTCTTCCATTAAGAAAATTTCTTGTAGTGATAATTCACTTACCGACATAAGGATAAAAACCTCCAACTTGTTAATGCGGATGTCTCGAAGTCTCATCGATATGACATCCAACTAAGTACGTTACTTTGGTTATCATTTAAAAACCTTCTCTGCCATGCAACAGATTTCTTGCCAGTTTGATTACAGCACATTACTCGAATAAAAAAACCTTCTTTTCAATTACAGGATATTTCTTAACAACCCAAGGAATCTTAATTGAATTCGAGTTATCGCGAGAAAATGTTTTCAGTGTTGCTCCCAACGTGAGCTTAGAGCTTCTTTCAATTGGTAGTTGAATTCTATGCGTCTAGGAGATTCAATAATGATGAGTGAGAGAAGGGCTTTGCTCATTCATGGCTTTGGTGGTACTCCTTGTGAGCTTGCGGAGTTACGTGATTCTTTGGTTCAAAGAGGTTGGGTAGTTCTTGCACCGGCATTACCTGGCCATGGAAGAACATCTAGAAATCTGGGACAGGTCAGTTGGATGCAATGGGCCCGTTTCGTCATCGAGCAGACTGAATCATCCAATAAAAAAGTCGGTCAATGGTCAGTAGTGGGATTAAGCTTGGGGGGTTTGCTAGCTTTGTACCTAGCGGCACGACGACCAGATGTCATATCATCGGTTGTTACCGTTTCCACACCCTGGAGAATTGTTTCTAGATTTTTGAGGCCAATTGTCATGCTTGGAAGCAAAATGAGACTCCGCGTGAAACCTCGTGGAAAAGATGTTGACGGTACGACATCAGAGATACGTCACTGTCCATCACGTGACAGGATTCCGTTAAATGCAGTTCTGCAGTTGTTATTACTTCGAAATCACATCATTCAACTGTTAGAAGATGTAAGATGTCCAATCTTAATCATTCATTCCAAAAAAGATCGGATTGTTCCATTAGAAGACTCTTTCAGGCTATATCGCTGTGTAGGATCTCGAAAAAAGAAGCTGATGATTTTGGAACGTGGCGGACATAACTTGTTCAAGGATTTCAATCGGCAGAAGGTTATTGATTTGATTATTAGATGGATGGAAAAAGAGAAATGAGGAGAAAATACTTGTTCTGATTGCTTTCTTCCTGGCAAGGGCCATCCTTTCTCGGATCAATATTGGCTGAGTTCATTTCTTCGGTGTCGACGTATGATGACTAAAACTGAGATGCTGCTCATCAACACCAGAATTTCAGGGCCAACGGATGGTAGCATTGCAAGAGGGTTTTTGGATTGCTCTTCCAAGTTGGTGCTTTTGGAGTTTGACTGGTTTTTAGCATCAAAAACCGTGATGGTGATTTCTTTGACGCGGGAAAAGTCAGATTTAGGAAGAATGAGGGATATCTTTCCATTTCCCATTGGATGCCCAGGGAGAGTCACTGTTTCTGAATCGTTTAACGTGATTCTAATTGTTGAATTAACAATTCCGAAGTCATCTGTAGTTTCTGCGATGATGACGACGTGATCATTGGTATTTTTCGTGAAAATGCTCTTGATTGATGGTTTTTGTTCATCTACGGATAGCAAGGTCATGATGTCTTGATAAGATAGTTCCCGGCTAATGGTCCATCCCCAGGGGCAATACATGCCGACATTATGAATCCATTGATCCAACTGATCTTCCACGTATGAAGGTCGAGCGTCGCACACTTCTATCGTCACGTCGGCAAAACTGATAGTTTCTGGGATGAAATGCCATGACCAAGATCGCTTGGATTGGAAATCGACATTAAAACCACCCCAGCCAAGTGCAATGACACCGTTAACGATTTTTGTTTGGTTATTTTGAATGAGGTATCTAGCTTCCGAGATTTTTTCGGGATCTTTTAGCTTGATCGCGAAACTTTCACTTTCTTGAGAATCGCTGCCTTCTGTGGGAGTAACGAGAAAGTAGGCAGCTTCTTCCGTTTCGTTTGACGGTAAGATTTTAATGGGCAAATATTGCGTGGCAAAGTCACTAGTTTTAGTGGTTCCACTGATTCGTAGCCACGTGAGACCGCTAGTTTCGCCGCTGAACACTTTTACAGATCTACGTATCTGTTTTGATCCTTCTTCACGACTTCCTCCGGAAAGAATTCCTCCTAATGGTCCTTCAATGTAGATGTCAGTGCGAATCCATGGTGAACTTGTATCTTCAAAGGTGAAGTTTAGGATGGCAGAATCACTAGCATTCAAGGTGAGAACATCGCTTGCTTGGGGAATGAAGAATGGAGATGATAATAACGGAAGTGACTTAATTCCTTGTTGTGCTTGATGTTGACGAAGAGTAGTTGCTTCGATACTTTTGATATCTTTCCAGTAAAGATGATCGTTCAATGACCCTAACCATCCAAGCATGGCCGGTGACAACATGAGTACTAAAAGCAATACGAAATTTTTATCACGAGTTTTCATTTCAGATAACAATGATGTCAAGCAATTAAAAAACTATTTGACGTTCTGGAGAACGAAAAGAATTTTTAAGGCGACCTTCAAGAAAGGTCATGGTGATGAGAGATGAGTTTTCCGGATATTAAGCCCATTAAACGGGTATTTCCATTCTCAAGGTCTGACAATGATCAAGATAGATTGAAATGGACAACTAAAATCGTGATATTTTTACTTGGGATTGTAGCAGCGTTGTCCATTGCCGTCTGGCTACGGCGATTAAACGAAGAAGATGTCCTAGAAAATGAATATCGAAAAAAAATAGTTAACGTTCTAAAAAGGGATCAGATTGCGCATCTACGACATCTTCATCGAGAGATACAGTGTGGCATGTCCATTTTGATTTGGCACTTGGAAATTCTTGAAGATTTTAACATCATTGCCAAAATCAAGCATGGCAAGTACATTGCCTACTATCTCAAAGAAAAAACCCCACCTCCAGAACTGATCAATTCATATTTTGCCACGATTAATGGAACATCTCGTCAAATTATCAAGTTTCTTCTAGAAAGTAATGGAGCTGCCGTGGAAGAAATGGCCCGTCAACTAGGAATGGAAAAACGAATGATCCGCTATCACTTGAAGAAATTGAAACAATTGAACGTTGTCACTAATCACGCTCAGAATAAGGTCGTCCTCAACCCATCTTATCGGACTTACCTGGAGGATTTCGTGCGTAGGTTTGGCGCTGCTGGTTGAAATGTTTCATTAGAATTGATGTGATTTGCTTGCCAACTGGGAACCGATATTTCGTTCTTGATCATTAGAAGAACGAATGAACCTCTAAAATCTAATTAATTTCTCTCTTTCTTCTTTTTTATCTTCTGTGTTGTCGATCACGTCATCACGTCGGTGATGCGTGGCTTTCAAGCATTGGCATCGCGTCATCCGTGAGTCTGCTGTCGTTCCGTGCGTTGCGAGGATAAAAAACGAGTCCTCGTGGGATTACCC
>JAJRXH010000351.1 GCA_024276395.1 archaeon | reverse complement strand
TTCCCTCATATTGTTGTATGGTTTCCAAAATTTTTTCTCTTGCAGATTGAGTTATCAAGACAGCACTTTCGTCCACTTGTCGATCTCTCTCTTCCACGTTCATCATCAACCATCACCGTCACTAGCAGCACATCATCTCGCTTCCACGGTCCACTAATCATATTCTACGAGTCACTTGCTCAGAGACGATAAAAACATTTTGCTCTTGATGAAATTCTGAACGTAAATTGAAACGTATCGTGAAAATTGTTACATCAATCACTGGAAATGACCAAAGGGACCATAAAGCCACGCTTCTATTTACATCCATTCGTAAATCTTGTACATGGCAAGTTAACAAGAAAAATTACTAGTTTTTAGGTTCAAAGTATGCAGAACAACTGATCTATGACTGTATTGCGATGTATCCACCACAAGTGTATTGATCCCATCACCACCGAGAAAAATTTACCATTCTGTAGCCAGCCAACTGAGGTAAGAAACACCTCTTCAAGAAATCACTCTTCTTTCAGAATCGTTAGAGGTGAAATGGAAGAAACTTGACGAAAACCACTAGTTGCCGTTAAAAAGGACAACAAGAACGATGACAAGAAGGTTAGGATTGCCTCATCAAGGCCATAATGGGTCTCAACGAAATACACGGTAGAACTTAGCACGCTAACCCAATACGCTGTCAGCTGCAAGCCAAAGATCAGATTCAAGAGATAACTAATCGAGATGATGACCAAAGTCTCAAAGAGGATGATAAGCCACATCTTCCAAGCCGATACGCCAAAGGCATTCAAGACGGCGAATTCGTGCACGCGGTCAATTAAAGAGACGTATACAATGGCAAAAATGCCCAATCCAGCGATGATGACTCCTAGAAATGACATCAATGACACTATGACCATTTGATTATCAATGACACTATCAATTCGTCTTTGATAGGTTTGAATCGTGAAACTACTCTGGACGAGAGGATGCTCATTGAAGTAATTCACGGTCTCTTGGGGATCTGAAGACTTTATAAGCACTCCGTTTGTCTTGTAACCTCCATACAATTCCTTAACCAATTCAAATGAGAACATCACAGAGCTGAGAACATCTACATCCGCTGCAATTCCAACAACGGTAAAACTGAACTCACGACCAGCAATGTATCCTGTGATGACATCACCCACATCAAACCCTGATTGATACACCACATACTTGGAAAGTACCACTTCGTTTGCATTTTGGATCCATCGTCCTTTAATGATTTTCGAATGAAAAAAAGATGATTTCAGAAGTATTCCTCGAGAAAACGTGAGTAACTCCTCCATTCCCTTGAATTGGAAGGTCAATTCAAAGTAAGGCTCCCAATCCAGTACTGCCGGGGCTTCAGAAAGAACTTGAGACACGTTTATCAGTGACATTGATTCAAGAAATATAGTTTTCACGTCAAAATTAACATTATTCTCGAAATATGAATTAGTTGTCGCTGTGGCAGAATACCCAGCTTCAAGAAGCGAAAAACTGAAGGAAAGAACTAAACCTAGGCTTAGAATGGAAATGAACGTCCGAGTACGATGACGAAAAAGATTCCTCAAGGCATAACGAACGGTTACCGGAATGAAATGAGAGGATAACAATGGTAACTTTAGTGAGAATCGTTCATCTAATGGATGACGTTGGAGCAAGCTTAATGGTTGTTGACGAGCTGCACTTAACACGGCTAGTAACGTGAAAAGATTAGCCGAAAGAAAGGACAAAAATAACACGCTAACTATAGATAAGTTCGATATGACTTCCTGGGGAGAAATAAGTCCCCATTGAACGGAAATATATTGAAGCATCATTTCCAGAAGAAAACGGCCAAGAATAACACCGATCATGCTCCCCAATATCCCTAATAAAGTTGTCCTAAAAAGAAATGTCGCTAATACGGAACGAAAACTAAACCCAAAACTATAAAGAATTCCCATATTCCTTTTCTGCTCGGTTACTTGCCTCGTGGTGATGATGTAAGTGATGAAACCGCCTATAACCAGTAATACATAGGCGATGATGGCTAAATATGCCGAAACTAATTCAGTACCATCGCGAATACCGCGACGATAGGAAGAAAACTCTTGCATCCACACAGCAACAACAATGAAACCACTTGCAGCAAGATTTTCCGTGATGTTACGTGCTAATTCACGTTTTTCATTTAAAGTTATTGATTCATCAAAACGAACCAAAAATGAGTTATATTCATTGGACTGATATCCAAGCAAGAACTTGACATCAGATTCCAATAAGAACATTGAGCCTATTTGAATGAGATCATATGAAACATATTCAATCGATTTAACCAAGCCCACGATGGTCACATTAAAAGACGTTTTCACGTTTAATGGGAGTTCATCACCAATTTTCAGATTAAAAGTCCTTGCAACAGATTCATGAAGAAGGGCTTCCTTATTTTCCCTCGGTTCACGTCCCGCAACAAGCACGAGTTCATTAATACTTTGACTCATATTTTGAATTCCCACGATTTCAAAAGGAATCCATTCACCACGAATTTTGGCTTTGGCAAAATTAACTACTGTACGATTGAGCCAACTATACTGCCAACCAGACAAAGTTTTTTGGATGATCGTGGTAGAATTGTTGTTTCCCCTCACCAGACGAATATCAAAATCCGATAAGTGATATTCATCCGATTCTAAATCCGTTGAATTAACTAAAGAAGGTGCTAAGTTGAAGAATGCCAAAGGAAAAGCAATGGTTAACATGAAAGAGAAGATGATGAGAAAGGAACGACCCTTATGGAACCACATATCACGTAACGTGGCTAGAATGATCTTTTTCAATTTGAAATCCTCCCTCACTGACTGTTTCTGTAATGATGCGTCCATCACGAAGATACACGACTCGATCTGCGTGAGTGATCAATGATTTATCATGCGTGACCATAATCGTGGTGATGCCTAATCTTTTACTCAATGTTTTAATCAAGCTAATGATCTCTTGACTAGTGTTCGCATCTAATTGACCGGTAGGCTCATCACAAAGTAATAATTGAGGTCCTTTTGCCAATGCTCGTACAATTGCCACTCGTTGTCGTTCACCTCCAGACAATTGAGAGGGAAAGTGATCCAACCGATCTCCCAATCCCACCAATTCGAGCATTTCCCGTGCAATCTGAGAAACAGTTTTACTTGGAATGCTACCGAGTAATTCAAGCATCATCGTAACATTTTCCAGTGATGTCAGAGTCGGAACGAGACTATAAAACTGAAAAACAAATCCCACGAGTTTTCTTCGGTATGTCTTGAGTTGTGAATCCGAATAGCGTGAAATCGTTCTTCCAAGTACCTGGATGACACCCTCACTTGGACGTTCTAATCCACCAATCAAGGAGAGGAGAGTGCTTTTTCCAGAACCAGAAGGCCCCATGACAATGACGAACTCACCACGATTGATGACAAGATCCACACCACGAAGAACTTCAAAGAATACTTCCCCTAAACGATAATGCTTCCAAACATCCTGGAGAATCACAGCCGGAGTAGATGTCATGTGCATCGCTAACTACCACCGTAGACTCAATGGATCAACCTTGTCCTCATTCTCTTGGATTTTCAGGACTTGACCTGCTTGTAGATGAACGATCAAATCACTTACCCTTGTAATTTCCAAGTTATGCGTTACAATGAGTACAGTTCTTTTTTCTTCATCCACTAAATCCCTCAATACCTTCAAGACCTTAGTACCTGAACGATAATCCAGATTTCCAGTAGGCTCATCTGCCAAGATAAGAGGTGGATCCTTGACAAGTGCGCGAGCAATTGAAACACGTTGTTGTTCTCCGCCCGAGAGCTGATGTGGAAAATGATCCGCACGATCGGCCAGTCCAACTTTTTCCAAAGCTGCCAAAGCTTTCTTTCTAATATCTTTTCTCTTGAAAGACCGATAGACTTCTCCGGAGCCAGAAATCATAGGTGCACCTACTAGATCAAGAACAAACTCCACATTTTCCTGAGCAGTCAATGTAGGAATGAGATTGAAGAACTGAAAAATGAACCCGATGTACTGTTTTCTAAATTCCACTAGTTGATGGGGGCGTTTACGGGAAATATCAATGCCAGCTACCTCCACCCTTCCTTGCGTGGGGGTATCAATGCCGCCAATGATGTTCAACAAGGTAGTTTTTCCCGATCCAGAAGGACCGATGATCGTGATGAACTGGCTCCTTGGAAGCTCCAAGTTCAAGTAATCAAGCGCCACCACATCACCATATTTTTTCACGATGTCCTCGAGAATGACTATCGGCTTCATGATCACGCACTTCTCTTGCATCCACTTGACATTATTATATACTTCAATAAAAAAGTTCACGTGCGGAGGATTGAAAATGCGCGTGGCCGTGGATGGAATCATTTATCATGAGAAAAAACAAGCAATATTGGTCATCAAGCGAAAATATCCACCATTCAAGGACACGTGGGCCATTCCAGGGGGAATGGTAAACGATGGAGAAACCGTTGAAAATGCCCTCATTAGAGAAATGAAAGAAGAAACATCGTTGGATGTCGAACCAGAAGCCATTCTCGGAGTATATTCCGATCCAAAACGTGACCCAAGGGGACACGTCATCTCCATTGTTTTCATAACTCGATGGAATGAGAATCAAGAACCACAGGCTAATGACGACGCCAAGGAACATTCTTGGCTACCTCTAGAATACATTTCCAAAGATAAACTTGCCTTTGATCATCATCAAATCCTCAAAGATTTCAAATCATGGTTGAAAAAAAATTACAGCACGTTCTGGTCATCAAAACAACGATAAAAGATTTTTTCAGTTGAAATGATATAACATCGCCCAATATGGTACCACGTACGTCATTTTTTAATAATTAGAATTTAATTGAAAAAATAGAAATGCATCCCAAAGAAAAGTCGTGAGAATGATGAACAATCATGCGACAAAAACGGTAACTAAGGTGGAAAAATATACCTATTGTCCAAACTGCGATTGGATAGGAGAAATAGATGACATTTATTGTCTGAAATGTGGAACAAAACTAGAACAAGGAATAAAGAAACACGAATTAGCAAAAGATTTGCCTGACAATTCTTCTACTGGTAACGAAGGAACTCCGCTACAAGAAAGTCCGTTGGATGCGCTGCTATGGTCAATAAACAACTTCATATCAGATTCTGACAACATCCGTTTTCTCATCGCTTCTACGATAATTCTTTTCATCACGCTAGGAGCGGTAGAAGCCATTGCAGAGGCCATTTCAGTCCTTTCAAGGTATCAATCCGCTAATATCTTTACCTACTCCTCTCCAGCATTCTTTCTCATGATGCTACTGATTATTGGACTAATCAGCATTCCCATCATCACCTTCATACTAATTAACGGAATGGTGCCTTTCAAAGGCAAAAAATCAACAAAAACAAGAAAGAACGACGATGTCAGTAAAAATAAAAATTAAATTAACAAAATAACAATAAATAATAGACGATACGATATATGAAGTTCAGCACGAGAAGGAGAGAACGCCATGCAGACTCTAAAAACTTATTGTCCTAATTGTGATTGGACTGGAGACTCAGATGACATTTTTTGCCAACAATGTGGCAGTAAAATGGAAAGGAGACGACCAAAAAATAAAATAGAACCAGTTTCACCAGGCGTCAGTTCCACCTCGAACTTGAATTCAAGAAAAGATGACGGCATTTCAGATCTAGTCCAAAATGAACCGGAAATACCCATTCCAATCCTCATTATCAGCATTTCT
>JAJRXH010000350.1 GCA_024276395.1 archaeon | reverse complement strand
TTCTTGTTTTTTATTTTAATTAATAATTTCTTTTTTCTTTTCTTGTTTTTGCGATAGTGTGTCTAGGAACTTGGAATTTTTGATGAATAGAATCATTAATGTTGATCAGATATGAATGGTCAATTTTTGGGAAATTGTTGATATCGTGATGCTGCAAGGGCGAGCTCATTCAAGAAAGAATTGATATCTTGAAGTAACGATCGTTCAATGTTCCTGAGCTCTTTTTCGGCCTCTGCTTGAGATAAATAGTCTGCATTTGGCATCGTATCGAGTAATAGTCGAAGTTCATCTAATTTCTCGATGAGCCGAAGTTCCTCGTCAATGGTAACAACCTTACTTTTTATGTCACGTTCCATATATAATTCTCTTGCCATATCAAGTCGTATTTTCGCCATCTTTGTTTGTCCAATTAGGGATAGGTATTTTCCTTCAAGATACAAGACATCTCCTAATAGTTGGAGGTCATTCAATTCTTTTCCTAACCTTTTTAACCTCTGCATCCATTCCAGTATTTTTTTATCTTGGCATTCGGGATCTTCAGATTCCTTGCACATTTCTATCAGGTAATTACATAATGTTGTCCCAGAGATGATCTTGATTTGATGATGGACTGCTGGATCAAAGAATAATTCTTTCAGGGCGTTCTCAATTTTTTGTTGGTATTTCTTTCGATTTTTCTTCATTCTTACCTTGCACTTTGCCAATTGGAGAAAAGCATCGGAGATTTTGCTTTCTTTTGGAATCTTGACTTTTTCTAGTTCATGTAAAAGCTTTTCTGCTTCGAGTATATCATTTGAATCACATTTTAGTGATATGAGGTAATATAATGAATGAACTAAGCCTTTTTGATTATTGAACTTTCGATAGATGTCAATGCTCCTAATGAATGCATTTTCAGCTTCTTTCTTGTTCCCTTTCAAGTAATAGATTTTCCCCATATCAATGGGGACAAAGAGTCGTTCACCGTACACCTTGATGACGATTTCTCGTACTTTCTCGTAATAAGTTAGGGCTTGATCTAAATCTGAATTAACGAAATAGATGAGACCAATGTTAGATAAGATGTAGATTTGCATCTTGACATCATCGAGAAATTCTGCTACTTTGAGTGATTTCAAGTAATTGTTCAAGGCATCTCCGAAATCACCCTTCAAGTAGTGGAGATTTCCCAAGCTATTAAGAACGCGCATCAGTAATAGGTTATTGTGTTCGCATTCGGCGATGTTTCGTGATTTTTCCAACAGATCTCTTGATTTTGATAGTTCCATTTTATCTTGATAGAAAATACCCAAGTCACGATATAATTCCGCCAGGAGACAAGAATCTCCGAATTCTTTCATGCATGAGATGATTTCTTCAATGATTTTGATTGCATCATCTAAATGTCCTTGTCGGAAAGTTAGTAAAGCTAAAAATCGTCTTGCAATGAAAACGAGAACCTCTTCTTTGAGGTTCTTGGCAATTTCCATTGCTCTCTGGTTGTCGAGTTCACTGTCTCTTACTTTTCCGAGATAAAAGTGAAGGCGAGCTTGATGATGGTGATACCAAAGAGAAAAATATTCTTTCTCCACCGCTTGATCATTGTCATGCTCCTTTTCGAGTTGCAAGTGGACTTTATCTAACGTTCTCTTAGCTTCTTCATACTTTGACTCAATGATGAATAATCTCGTTAATAATAACAAGGCTTCCATCAAATCAACGAAGTTTTCCGCTTCTGAGATGAGTTGTTCGATCTTGTGTTCTATTTTTTCCTTTTCATTTTTTGGGACACCAGTTTCTATACTGGCTCTATATTTCCATAACATCAGCAAACGTTGCTCAATTTGGCTAAATCCTAGACTTTTGTCTTCATTTAATTGTCTAATGAGAGCATGTACTTGATTGTACTTGCCTAAGGCAAACAATTTTCTTATTTCGCCTCGGTAAGTTAATTCACGTGTAACCATATCTATCCCTATCGTGATCATTCAATCGATGGGCGACTTTTATTTTAAGCAGAAGTAAGAAGCAAGTCTTCATTCTTTTCAAGATGAATACCATCTGCATTCCATTCAAAACCATTCCTTGGCTTGACATGCTTGGATCAGACGAGCTCACCAAGAGATGTACTCTCTAAGAAAACACATTCATCATTGCCTCAAAAACCTTGCTCTTTCATTGGAACTCATTCCTCTCAGAACAACCGTGTAAACCATCATGATTGCTCAAAAACCATTGTCCATTTTTTACAAGATCCCCAATCACATTACTATCTAAATGGTGTCTTAAAAGAAATGAAAGGATAACAATGAGGGAAACTGGATCATTTAAACAGTTCGTAAAATAGTTATTTTCTGGAAAGATATTCTGACCATTCTAAGAAGATCTCAATCAATGGGCAATGAATGACAGTTAAATCATCTTCACCATATTAATGGCATATCTCGTGCTTATTATCTTTTCATCATAGTGAGAGAAATAATCATTGTATGAAAAGGGACTAGACGAAGGTATTTTAATCCAGAATGGAAAACATTCATCATATCACGAAATGCTCGTGTTAATTTAGCGTGCAACCATTAACCTCAATGTTACTTTTTTGATGCCGAATTGTTATTCTCACGACAATAGTAATCATTTAAAAAAGGTTGCTTTATAAATCTCACAGAGAGCGCGGGAATGAAGATGAATTCCAAGGAAGAATCTTACTTACTTGAAAAAATTTTGAAAATGCAAGAAACGACCAATGATCTATTGACTAAGCTAATTAAGGAGATCCAAGAAATTAAACATCTTCTTTCTGAGATGTCATTAGCATCGTCATCTGAGATGACGGTGGTCGACTTGTTTGATCCTCAAGTACTCCTCAAGTATAACAAACGAATGCAAGATGTCATCAAGGAAGTAGCAAAATTCTTCCAAAAGGGAAATGAAAAGATAATAGTAGAGGATCTTCAAGAATTGATGAACATTTCATACCCTCAAGCGGCTCACTACCTTAACGAATTAGAAAAAGAAGGATTAATAGCATCACGCCGCGGTAATAGGAAAAAAGGCGAAAATCCCCTTAAAAAATACTATTTTCTCCCCAAATAACAGAAATTTTGATTCATACTTTTTTGTCAGAAGGATTGACAACATCTCACTTAAACGGCTGAAGAGGAATTTCTCCCTAATTAAAAATAGAAATTTAAATTGACCGTGATTTTTGGCCGTTTTTAGCAAGATTTTTTTGAAGATACTATTCATTTTACTAAGAAGTTGATTTTACCTTGATTTTCATGTAGATTTTTTTGTTCTTTTTTTCCATACTTGTGCTTTTTTAGAATTTAGATATGATCTTCACGCTTAGATTGACACGACTTCATTGAGAAGGGATTTATGGTATTATGCAGAAAAACATAAATCTTATAAAGATGAAAGTTTCATTGTCATTTAAGCCTTAATAGGAGGTCACGTGCTTGAAAAGTCAGCATCAAAAAATTATAATGGTGCTTGTCTTGTTATTCTTATCTGTTAACGTGGCGGCATTGGCCATGCCTAACACGCAAATCACATTAGGCAAGGCCGTTACCATGCCAGTAGTGGAATTGCATCTTCATGGATTGGTACTCAATGAATTTGGGTATCCAGTCCCAGGCGCAACGGTTACCTTCACGCAAGGTTCTAACACGTTCAGTGCAACTACAAATGTCACAGGCCATTATTCTGTGGTATATTTAGTAGACTTACCGGCAGATTTTAGTGTGAGTGCGTATAGAGAAGGATATCAAACTTATACAGACACTTTTTCCGTACCTTCCGTCAGTGGGAGTACCTATGATCAAGTAGTTGATATTGAATTACGAAAGTCAACGACATCTAGCTTCTTGTTAGAGGGCGTGGTGCTTGATTATGAAACGAACCATCCCATCAGTGGTGCAACCGTCACGGTATGGCCACAAGAAGTTGATCCACGTGACCTAACTCCTATTGCACGAGTGACCACGGATGCTAATGGATACTACTATATATATTCAAGTCCAAGAATCCCCTCGAATCAGTATTATGGCTTGGATGTGACACATCCTTCATATGCTCCATTTAGCACTGTATTGCCACCACTACTGGTCATAAATGAATCTGATTATACTTATAAGAAAATAATGCTCAGTTCAAGTGGTTATGCTACATTATTTGGAAAAGTAAGTGGGAACGATGGAAGAGGGAATTATGAACCCATTCCTAGAGCTACTATTAAGATTTGGAAAGAGAGTAATCCATTTCCAGTTGTATACGAGGGAACAACAGACATATTTGGGTATTATTACATTCCACTCATTGCATTGACTTCAGATAATTATGTGATTGAGGTATCAGGACCGGGATACGTGAAGCAATCAGTCACCGTACCAGCTACCGCTGGAAGTCATTCTAAAGATTTTAAATTAGAACTAGATAAAAAATCAGAGAATTCATGGTTCGATGTTCTTGCCTCGAAGATAAAAGAGAAAGGTTGGGAAGCGTTAAACAAGTTTTTAACATCTGATGCAGTGGTGGGAACAGGCATTACTTATAGCAGAGAATTTGACAACATTAGTATCAAAAACATCAACATAACCGTGACAATTGATATGACTATCGTGTACACGGCTCCATACGAGGTAACAATAATGCTGGTACCTGGTCCCTTTGATAATCGAGATGGAACATCCATTAGAGTGTCCATATCCTGGCCAAAATCAATGAAGAATGAACTCATTTTTCGTTTTGGACTCACTGTAAAGTTGATAGATCCAGACAATGACCTTAGTACGTTTAATCCGCAATTATATGTTGTTAACGTTACAATTGGTGCTGCTATTGGAAGAACATATTCGTATACCTATGGTGATGTAAAAGATTTCTTGGAAATTGGGGGTGACACTAAATTAGCCAATATTTTGCGAAAAGTGGATGAATTGATTGATTTGAAGATAAGAGATTCACAAGATCCGACAAAGAAATGGGATATCAAGACTAAAGCAGAGGCGAATTTGCATCTTGAGCTTGGACTTCAATTGACGTTTAATAATGGCCAAAGTTCCATAGGTTCTGGAACAAGGCTTGAAGATATTGCTCTTCTTCCTTATTTTAATGTGGGACTCACAATCAAAGGTAGCTTTAGTGTTAAAGTTAAAGTTCATGTCAAAGGAATAGGATTCACATTGGCTTCTGGTACTATTAGTTTGGATGTAAATGGTGAACTCAATTTTTTTCCATTTCAAGCTGCTTATAACATTCCATCGAACTCATTAACTGTTAATATCGGAAAATTTGACTTGAAAGGAAACTTGGACATCAATGTTAAATTTACTTTGGCGGGCATTTCTTTCCCTCTTAAGGAAATAAATTGGAATTTCTCAAGGTCCAACGATTGGATTTACAGTTTTACGATTGGAGATGGACAGTATGTAGACATCAACTATCCACCTAGTGCACCTACCATATCTGGCCCGACGAGCGTGAATATCGGACAAACTGCGACTTATACCTTCCAATCATCGGATCCAGAATCTGACAGCATCTCATGCAAGGTCAAGTGGGATGATGGTACAACAACTAACTCTAATTCAC
>JAJRXH010000349.1 GCA_024276395.1 archaeon | reverse complement strand
GGGTAATCCCACGAGACCTCGTGCTTTATCCTCGCATCACGGGGAGAGGTCCTCACGAAGCGATTAACGTGATGACACGATCTTGAACCCACGCGTGACAGAAACATCGGGCAGATCAGAAAAACTGAAGATAAAAAAGAGAGAAAAATTGTCTACAGAGAGAATTAGGCATTTTCTTACAGTCCAACATCTTGCTCGCGTACTTGTTCCCTGTAGGTAAGAAGTGATTGAAGCACAAGCCCTACAACTACTGAAATGAAAGCCGCATTGGATGAGGCTAACCCTAGTGCATCATCTGGATTAATTGGGTCATATACAGCCCAGACAGCCTCGGCATCACCAGCTTCAGTGACGATGTTTCCCTTCCACTTCTCGTCATTATCAGGAATTTTGAAAATTTGCACTCCAGCTTTAATCAGTTTTTGCAATAACTCTCGATCAGCATTGGGATTAGCGTAGGTGTATAGACGGATGAATCGTGCCTTTTTATGAACAATAATTTTTTCCACTGGAAGGTCATGGATGTTTGGTACTAGCAGTGTCATTCGACTAAAAGGAACTCGGTCGAGCATTCCAAGAATGTGTTCCATGATGGCATCCTTACCCAGCAAGGGAGTGGTACTAATGGAAGGCCTTTCAAAGGTTTGAAACTTGGAATCAAGATCGGTCAAGCTCTGAAATGTTGCATTCAGTACTGTGGTTATCTGATTAACACCGTTCTCAAAGTATGATGTAAATTCACTTAATTGTTGACTCAGTTCACCTAACTGATTGCCTAGACTGGCTTGTAACGATTCTGATAATTTTTGCAAGGTTTCTTTCGTGCGAGAGGCCATGGCGTCCTGGAGGCGTTCAAATGATTCTTTAGTCGTGGAAAGAGTTCTTGTTAATTCTTCAAAATCACCTGAAATGGGATCTAGATGGATCGTGGTAAGGCTATTCACTTGAGAATCAAAATTTTCTATCAAGGATGTGGTGTTTTCTTGAAACTGCTCCATTGCCACCTGAATCACGGACTGAATGGCACTACTAGTCGCGTTAGCGAGCTGTTGGATGTTTTCTTCAAAATTCATAATTAGCTTATCTAGTTCAGATGTACCTTGCTGCTTAAATTGCTTAGCCCTAATTTTTAACTCATTTAACTTGCTCTTGGCTTCTTGAAGGATGTTATTAATTTCAGAAGTGGTTTGCGTTTGAAATGCTGATATGTCGTTTTTTGCAACAATTTTCCTAGCATCTAATTGATCGTTTGCTTTTTTGATGACATCTTGCTTTACTGATGTCAACACGTTTTTCCATTGCTCCATGGCTTGGGACCAATCTTTTTGAAAGGAAGCGACCAAGGCCGTGACATTTTCCAAGGAACTATCCACGGTCGAACTCACGTTATCGATTAAAGCTTCTTTGCCCTTGGCAATGTTATCAATGAATTCCGTTTCCATTTGATTAGCCTGGGTTATTGTCTGCTGAGTGGCTTGCTTGACTTGTTCAACTACTAATTGTTCCAAATCTGCCGTAAACTTTGTTAATTGTACTCTTAATTCATTAAACTTTGCTTGAACAGTTCTTTCAAGTTCAGCTAACTGCTGATTCATGGCCTGTTGATGTGATTGATTCTTTTGCTTGATGATAGAAATCCAGTCATTACTAAGTCTTGTTGCCGTGTTAGAAGCATTTTGTTTGAAGGCACCAAGTGCTTCTTTGAGCACGCGTTCAAGATTCTGTGATTTGTTGGTAATCATGCCAGAGAATTGTGTTGCTTGTGTTTCAAGTGATTGCCCCGCGATGTTTAGTTGTGTATCTGCTTCTTGCATGATTCCACTTAATTGATCTTCGACAAGCTTGAGAGACATCGTTGAAAGTTCACTTGTCATCTTGAGGAGTTTTTCACTAGCTTCTGTGACTTGGGTTTCCGAAGTACTAAGAGAATCATCGACCTGTCGGAGCACCTCATTCAATACCTCTGGCACGGCTTTCTTGAACTCATCAATGGGATCTTTAGATTGTTCTAACAAGGAACGTGAAGTTTCTTCACTCTTCTCATGCTTAAGTGCATTCATTCGTTCGATTACTTCTTTCATCTTTTCTCTTGCTTGTTTACTATCTTTCTCCGCATCTTCCTTGAAATGTTGAATCCTACTAGTGATTTCGCCTTTCTTGGAAGTTAGAGCACCTTGTTGCTCCTCAAATGTTTGTTGAAGGCTCTCTTTGGTCTTGAGTAGTGCATTTTCGTTTTCTTCAAGCGTCTGATTGACAATGGTAATGAGTTGTTCTTGCTGCTGTTCCGTTGTTTCATTGATCCGCGCGAGATGTTTGCTAATTCTTTCATTTAATTCGTTTATTGCTTCACCTAACTTTCGGGCAGAACCAAAAGTTCTTTCGGATAATAACTTGAATGGATAAATGGCAACATACCTATTTCCGATTCCTTTAACTGGCATCACGAACTGTTTTGCTTCCAGCTCCTTGAGAAGCTGCTGGAGCTTATCTATTGATATGCCAATCACTTTTACTAATTCACCAGCTGAGCTTTGCCCCAAGGATAGGAGCGTGAAATAGACCTTTTCTTGTTCTGGGGTTAACTCCAAGAACTCCATGATGTTCACCTTATTCATGAAACATTCCTTCAAGTTCCATTTTCTTAATTCTTATTTGAACATTTCGTTTTCAAGGGTGAATTAAAAATAACTTTTTTGCCAGCTCGTATCTTGGTTATGTTGGTTAGGAGGAAAGGGACTTATGACAGCAAGAAAAAAATTACGGATATATCAATGGGAAGATCAATGCCCTATGCCCAATTGCCCTAACATGGAAGTAAAGTTTCTTGAAATGACCATTGAAAGCGTGGATGATACCACCTTAAAAAGATCACGAGTGAAAGAAATACTTTATGATCATCCCTTGAAGGTTCAAGTTGCTAATGATCATGGACTGTTTGAACTAGTTTTTTCCAAGGACTACAAGAAATTTTATCCTGGTGTAAAATGCAATCAATGTCATCAAGCTGTAGAAGATCATTTCATTCATTCTCGTTTCATAACTCATTTCCATTCAGAAAAAAACTGGGATGATACCAAGCTTGATGCCTCGTTGATTCTTGATCTCCGGATATCAGAGGAGAATGATACCGATGATGACCAAAAATAATCGTTCTGGTAAAAATGGAATGATATCTCGATAATAATACTTATATATCATGATATATTATGATATACCTAGGAGACTTCTTAACTGTCTCTCACTCAAATGAAAGAATGAACGGTGATGAGTTATGATGAAATTTAGAATCAGAAAAATTTTCGTATCAATGCTTTTTTTACTGCTTTTTTTGTCATTGATGGTAAATATGACAGTTTCTGGAGCGATAACCGTTTGGTCATCGCAAGTGCAAGCAAATATTCCCTACCATTGGCAAGTTGAGAAAGAGAATTTCAATGGCACTGAGAGATTTAATCAATCTTGGCTTGCAGGATCTTTCAGCATCAATGAAGGCGATATTAGCATTACCATTACCGAAGGGGATGATGAATCCTCGCTAGGTGAAACAAGCACTCCAAACCTTAAGGTAAAGGTTCAACATCCTATTTACCAGAGAACGGCCCTTCCAGAAGATTTTGATTTTTTTTCGGGTGACCGCCTGAAACTGTCTATTGTCGTCGAAGGTGATCAAGTAATAGATGCTAATTCTGACCAAGCAAAGTTTCACTCTGATTGGCACTTGTTCATCCTTCCCATTCAAGTAAATGGCCAAAATTTCTTTGAAAAATTGTTTAATCACGTGTTCTTGCTAGAGAACATGACACACGGCACACTCATTGGTACCTCCATCAACTCTGGATTGGCGATCGCTCAATTTCGCTTTGACGATAACTTGAATGTGACCTACGAGTGGAACACTACTAACGGCTTTTTATCAGAAAAAAAAGTAGTAGATGATCGCGGTGGCTTGTTAAGGATCATCCCTGGAGAAGGCAAGATGTTTGACGGAGATGCTGAGTCTACTCATGGATTCACCTTCGTTTTCATCGTCATTACCGCAACAATCATTACGTTTCTAAGTAAAAAGAAAAAAATTTAGAAACAAGACAAGAGACACATTTTAATGAAAATTTTTTTATTTTTTTCTAACTAATTAATGAAGTAAATACATACCTAATGGCAAAGATAAGAAGATTATTCACATTGATAAAAAAGATGACAACTAATCGAAAAGATGACTTTAATGTTATTACATGGCCTCAGGGTCATCCCCAGTATAAATCTCCTCATTCATTTCGCGTGAGAGAATAAAATGAATGTCGAAATCTCGATAATTTATTGCTTACATCCCATAACAACAGGTCTCCCGTTTCATCATTGAAAATTTCAAGCAAGCCTCTCGCTTTGACCAATAGATGACCAAGTAAGGGGTTTTTTCGTGACGTGATATCAATGAACTTGCAGAAAGCTTGCTTTATTTCTAGGTTGTCGCGTTTTTCATTCAATAGCTTGAAGAAGGACTGAAACATCTGAATGAGAAGGATGGGATTGGAGGGAACTTGGACTTGTCTAGAATTCATTGTAATCTCGTAAATTTTCTCGAAAATCTTTTTTGTTTCCGTGATGTAAACCTTTTCCAATCCCTTAAGCCAACTCTCGACATGGCGTGAGCCATTCCATGCCAAGAATGGATACCACCACTCAATTGGTAAATTGCTCTCATGATAAGGGGGGGATGGTTTTGTGAGAATGCAAGAGGAGGGCTCGATGATGACCCAGAGGAGATCTTCTTGTTCTTTTAAGGAGTCATCTAAGGAAAGGTCGATGAACCATTCCGATGGAATGATGAGCAGCCAATAACGATGGTTAGGGCTTCCCCATACGATGTCTTTAGTAAGCACATCAACAGGCACGTCTGTCTCAAGCGTTGAACCTAACCACAGCACTTGCAATTCTTTATCAAGGGGTCTCAATGTCAATAACAACTCTAGGGCCTTCGTAGAGGCTGTCATACGTTTCCTTTCAAACAATTTAGGATGACTCATGACCTTCCCTACTCTCCGCTGAACACGTATCTATTTCAAGTATCTCGTCGCTAGTTGGTCTTAAAAGAGTTACTACTTGATAGATGGCGATGCTTCTAATACTTGTTGATGAAATTACTGAAAGAATGCTACAACTGGAGGAGAATTCTTAAAACCTCATCATCAACATGAGTTCACAGTAAGTAAGTCCTTTCGAGGAGGTTGTCATCGAGTTGAAGTTCGGACAATTCCCTTTTTATCAAAAAATTCAAAGCATTCATCAAAAATATCAGAAGGAGATGCCATGGAAATCACAATTAATTCGATATGAGGGGCTTCTCAAGGATAAGATTGATGAATTAACTGATGATGGATCTACCACGACTGAAATAGCAAAATTATCGTTGTATCTATCGGAACATGCTGTCCCCTCTACTCAAATTCATTATCATCACGATGATGAACTAAGACTTCGTGGAATTCTTAGTTTTCTGAAAGTTCGCCCTCCAACGTTGGATGATGACAATGTTGCGCTTCTCTTTCACTTGGTCCAAGATGCAGCTGTCCATGTTCGAAGATTCTACAACTTTCAGCTGGATAAAGGAGTTGAGCTCGCTGTCGCTTCAATCCGAGTGGCATACATTTATCTCTTGCCCCTAATGAAATACATTCAATCTTATTTCGAAATAAAAAATTTAGACTGGCTTCTTGCTTTAATCGATCATGCCATCGCCCAAGAAATACCAGAAAAAAGTCTTGAAATCATTCGTCAATTTTATGGGACGAGTTCTTTCTCAGAAGACATCTTGTTTGACGCCATCTTATTAATTGCCGCACGACAGGCTGGAGTCATCAAACGACGCCCAAATACTTCCGTCCCCATTCCTTATAAAGAGCTCTCACAATCATATTTATTATTGGATTGGGGTAAAGGCATCTATTGGGGATCATATCCCCATTCCTTGTCAAATTCTGTCCCACTTCCTAAAAAAATCGAGATGGGAGGCTTCGAATATCTTAACTTTGAACACATCAAGGAGCGAGATCATGAGCCCCTCATC
>JAJRXH010000348.1 GCA_024276395.1 archaeon | reverse complement strand
TCTGTTTGTTGAATGACCACATCTTCTGGGTAATGGATGCTAGCTCTCGTCATTATTCCTAGCGTGATTCTAGTACTTCCTGGGATGAGATCATGGCAGCCTCCACGTCCAATACCGAGAATTACCGTGATTGTCTTGAGATGAGGAAATTTCAAAGTGAGGATAGGGTTTTCATTTTGGCTCTTTGTCATTTTCCTTCCTTCCTATATTTATCGTGTCTTTCATTTCAAACTAGCTCTTAATTAATAAATGGATGGGTCATCGTCACTGTATCTAATGACAGTGCCAAAAGGAACTTGGACATCAGAGGTTAATACCCAAATCACGTCATAAGATGGTGGTGGCGAGTCGGGAAATGTTCCATAACCGTCAGTAAAGTAGATGAGAACTTGAGGTGCTATTCCCTTCTTTTTAATTAATTCATCCTCGATGAACTGAAAGACAGGACGAAAGTCGGTGCCACCTCTTCCTTTCACGGAAATTTTACTAGGAAAGTCATTTTCGAGGACAAAATAATCTTGTACAGCGGCATCACACTGGATCACGTGCATTTGTACGGACTCAAAACTTTTTTGAATTCCGTAGCATTCACCGAGGAATATCTTGAGCGTGTCAGTGTTAATTGATCCAGAAGTGTCAATGGCAATCAAGACCATGATGGCATCAGCCTTGACGATGCCAGGTAGGTAAATATTATAAGCAAGATATTTTTTGTTCGGACGAAGCCAAGTATAGTCTGAAGGAATCAAGTCCACGACATAACGATAGAGTAATGCTCTCCATGACATTCGCGGGCGATTGAGTTCGTCGATGGTTTCCATCATTCCCGCTGGTAATTTCCCATGTTGCTTTGCATAGTGTGCAGCACGGATGAGGATGCGTCGCCATTGAATGTGGCCTTCCTCTTGGAGTACTTTTCGAATTTCTTCTGCTAATCTCTTTTCATCCTCGTCTTCCGGATAGAAATGTTCGTCAACAAGTTCGAACACGACTGGAATTTCGATGATATGCTGCTTGAGAAGGTCATAAATCTCTTCAGCAGACTTGCCAACTAGTTCGGGTTCATATAATGCATTTTTCGGCATTTTTCCGATGTTACTACTTACTAGGATGCCATTAATGCAAAAATCAGTAGCAATGTTCCACAGAAATTTATCTCTTTTTCCAATTCGTTTCATGTGCTCAAAAGCACAATGCAATGTTTCATGGAGCATTACGAATAATAAAGTGTCATCGTCCATCTCGTTGACGGTTTCTGGATTGAAGAACATTCTAAAAGAATCTGTTGCGGCTATTTTTACATGTGGACTAGGAATGACTTCTAAGTGCAAGAGCAAGTAGGAGAAAAAAGGATGATCTCTCTGTAACTGTATTTTCATCTTCGTGATGCGTTCTTCAGAACTGAGATGAAAGAGATCGACTTTTTTCATTGTCTTTTCCTTTTTCAATGACACCATTTGTACCAATACCAGCTCTTTCTAGAAATTTCTAATTGATGATCTTCATTAGAATTTTAATAACTTTCGTGCATTCTCCCAGTACATTTTTTTTAGGATGGTAGTTGGAAGATTTAATCCGCGAATGATGGTATTTCCATTAGTATCGTCATCATAGAAAGGCAATGGAGCCGTGAATTCTGTTTCCCAAAATAATCTCTGTGACCAGTGTCGCGTGTAAAGATACTTTTGTGTGGTGTTTTTATGTATGGAGAGATCAATGCCAAAGAGAATTCGTCGTGCGTGCCTGGAAAAGAAATCTTTCGTCTTTTCTTTGTTTTTTCCTAATTCTCTTATCATCCATCGTGTTGAAGCAGTATCCAAGAATAAGTTTGGAAAATTTTCGAGTAATTGATCCAATTTATCAAGATGTTCGGGAAATCCGCCAAAATGACACCCAATGATGGTTAGATCAGGATGTCGCTGCAAAATTTCCCTGAATTCCATGTAGACTTCTTCCTTGGTTCCATACCGATCATGATTTAGATATTTTGTTCGATACCAGATGTCCGGATCAGCTATGTGAATGAGCACGATGCTGTCATTTTTTTCTAATTCTTGAAAGACTGGGGTGAATTTATCGTCGTCAATGTGGAATGGTCCATTAGCATCGGCATGATCTAGGAATCTGGGGCCAAACCACATTTTATAAATCGTGTAGTCATACCTTTGAGCTTCTTGGATCTCATTTAATAAGATCTTGATTTTCTGGTGGGCAAAAGCGCGGCTAGATAGATAGTAAGCATGAGAAAAAAAATCTGGATGAAAGTGATCTAGGAAATCTTTTATCAATGGACTGTCTATTGAGAGGGTATGTTTGATGCCAAATTCAGTGGCTATTTTCACGTAAGTGGCTATTTTGCTAGTTTTTTCCCATACATGTACATGAACATCGCAAATGTTTATCATAGTTGTCGGTGGTAACCACTCTAGTGGATGGTCTGGGTTGAATCGACAAGTACTTGGTATTGTCATCAAAGTCCCCAAGACCAAGTATTTTGGTATTTACTAAAACTATTTCTTTAGGTACAAAATGATGGTACGTGCTTGAACAATGACGAATAAATTTTGATTAGCGAAACAGGATGATGAGAATAAGGGCCATGGAGCCTCTTTCTAGCTTGCCCAGGATGACAAGTTTGAAGAGAGGCATTTTCTCAGAACAGGAGATGCACGAACTTTTCCTTCCTTGACGATGAAATTTTTGTCGTCATTAACTTGGTGATGTTCTTACTTGCGGTCAATAACTTGATCAAGTAGATTATTTTGTTATGAACGGGGTGTTTTTAATGATTCTTTCAGATTTTTTAGTTGCCTATGGATTCATTTTTCTATCGGAATTGGGAGATAAAACGCAGTTAATGACCATTTCCTTGCAGGTGAAATACAAGAAACCTTGGGTCGTACTAATCGGGATCATTCTTGGTTTAACGCTTGTCATGGCAGTAGGACTCATCGTGGGCTTGCTTTTAAGACAGACTTTAGAACCCACTCCAGTTAAGATCGTGGCAGGGTTCATTTTTCTAGCTGCGGCAGTTTATCAATTGAAAGAGATTCGAGAAGATGCAAAAGATTATGTTGTGACTGAAAAATCGGATGATACAGAGAAAAGCCATTCTTTTTTGGGATTAAACGCGAAAAATGTCCACATCATCATGAAAGTTACCTCTTTGATGTTTCTCGCTGAATTAGGGGACAAAACCCAAATCGTGTTTATTAGTCTCGTGGCAAGTCAACCTAATTTTATCTTGACCACCTTAGGTGGGCTGCTTGCCTTGATTTCGGTCAACGTTTTAGGTATTCTTTTTGCAGATGTGCTAATAAAATACATCAACATTCGAGTATTGAATTGGATCGTGTTCGTTCTATTTGTTGTCTTTGGAGTTTTATTGCTGGCTGAAGCTCTTAACTTCGCTTCGCTTAATTTTTTCTGATAGTTTTGTTTAGCGAAACGATAATGAGCATCACTTTTTTTGCCTATTTTTCTTTTTAAGATAGTTATTGTTTTTCGAAACGTTTTTTATGGGTCGTTCATTCATCGAACGAGAGTGAAATAAATGGTTTATCTTTTTGTGAAAGTATAGATTTCTTAATTCCATCAGTGATTCATCCCTCTCACTGAATCTAGGAATAGTTGCGTTCTAGTGAAAATATTATCTGCATTGTGGTTGAGTAAATAAAAGTGAAAAGAAAGGTGTTTAATGAATGAAATTTGATTAAATTACCTCTTGTTGCTCATAGTCAGTCTTTAGTAACCCTCATTTGTTTGATACATCCGAACGAATTATTTAGGATGTTTTTAATTCCTAATTAACAAATGAAATATTGGAAATGGTAATTAGTTCTATTTCCCATAAAATAATTGCACTTGTGATTAAGAATGACTGTTGAGGATTGGCACGAATCCTGGAATGAAGCCCGAAAATTAGTTTCACGGGGAAAGATAACCCAAGCGATTGAAAAATATCGTGCCATCCTCTCGTTTTGTATGGACAACAATCAAGTAAAATGTTCTTTGAGATGCTTGGAAGCTTTAACGTGGTTGCACATCAAAACTGGTCAGTATCTAGTCGCTAGAGATTGGTTCAAGAAAGCAGAAACCCTCATTTATGAGTTGGATTTGTCTTTAACTCCATTAGAAACTTTTAATCATGAGTTGAATAGATCTTTATTGGCGATGCATTATCGTTCACTGGAAGAAGCTTATTATTCCTTGTTACTATGCCATAAAATAGCTCAATCAGTGAATCAGAAGCATTTGAGACTGCGATCTCTTAGATTTTTGGTTATGGTTGAACTGTTATCTGGCCGAACTGTTGAAGCCATTTCTCATGCAAATGAAATCATTGAAACGGCAAGAATGGAAAATAGACGACATTTATTAGAGCTTTCGTACGCTTTTCTCGTCTTGGGATACATCGCTTTTTCTAAGGGAGATGACGAATCTTTTCGTCGATATTTTGATCGTTCCATTGCCACGTTAAGACGGGTGGATAGCTGTGACGAACGTGCCTTGCTAACCAAGTCTTGGCTTCAACTTCTCGTCTGGAATGAAAAAACTGATGATTTAGTGGAAAGACTCGTTAGTGAGCTTGAAAATACCTTGAATGCTCCCTTACGATTATCTAGCGATCTATGCTTGTTGATAGCCTATTATTACTTGAAAAAAGGGGATTTAGAAAGATATCGTGACTGGTGGGATTTGGGAAATGGATTTACGGATGATTTTTTTACCCCTTATCAGCAAATAACCGTTCAATTCGTTCGATCCCAAATTTCCCTGAATGATATTAATTCGGGATCGACTAAAGAGGTTAGGATGCATGAAGCCATGGTAGGCCTTCTTAGGGCCCGCGAGTTAGCTGTAAGGTTATCTCATTCATTTCAACAGGTTATGTCGGGTCTAGCTTTAGCTTCTCTTTATCTCGAACAACATCAACTTGATCAGGCCGTTAAGATGATACAAGATGTGATGGAAATTGCTCGCTCACGACAATGGTGGGTTTTGGCATTTAAATCAGAGGCCTTGTTAGTTGAGTTACTCATCCTCCAAAATAAATATGAGGAAGCTCAGAAAAAAATTCAAAAGTTTAAAGTGTTAAGACCTTTCAGGCCAGAATTAATAAAACACGTGAATCTTACCTTATTAGAAGAAAGTCTTCATTCTGCACAAAAGCTCAGTCAAATAGGATCTATAATGCTCAGACAATCAGATGTAAGATCGTTTAAAATTAAGGAAATCCAAAATTACATTCAAGAATGCATGTCAATCGTGATGTTGTGAAGACTCTGCAAAACCATTTCCATTTTCCTTTTTTATTTGTGAGGAAATTGTTTCCTGGGGATAATAGAAACGCGTTAAATTTCTAGGTGTTGCAGAAATGGGTTTAATTCGCCGTTTGGTACTTGATGTAATGAAACCACATGAACCAGATGTCGTGGAAATGGCTAAAGATCTTTCAGATTTGGATGGAATTCAAGCCGTGAATGTTTCCGTGGTGGAGATGGACCGAGAGGTAGTAAACGTGAAAGTCACCATCGAAGGTGAAAGCCTAGAATTTGATTCCATTCAGAGAGTTCTTAAAGACTTTGGCGCAGCGATTCATAGTATTGATCAGGTAGTTGCAGGGAAAAAAATAATAGAAGAAACAATCACGCCTCAGGATCATGGCAAGTAAGTAAAATTGGACCATTTAATGCTTATCATCCTTTTTTTAGTTCTCGTCAAGTTGATGTTTTGATTAGCCTACAAGTAGATTCCCGTGAGGATATAAATGAATCCAAGGACATCTTTGAGAAAAATAAATGATTATATGAAAATAGCTGGTGGCTGGGAGATAGCAAGACGGTATTTTGTTATGAATGGATTTGACGGCATATTGACAGTCTTGGGTATAGTGATGGGTGCTTTTTTAGTGGGAATAAAAGAACCAGGGCTCATCATTGCTCCGGGTTTTGGTGCAACTTTGGCCATTGGTGTTTCTGGTTTTTGGATAGCTTATCTTACTGAAGGAGCCGAGCAGGCTCATCAGCAAGAGCACTTAGAAGAAATATTGTTTTCCGATTTGCAAGGAAGTAGACTTACTCGTGCTGGAAAGGTCGCTGCACTTGTAAATTCGTTCATTGATGGGTTTTCTCCATTTTTATTTGGAATGCTAGTGCTTTTTCCTTTCATTCTCGTTAGATTCTCGTTATTTACGATTGATATCGCTTATTACATTTCTTTTTTAATCAGTGCTTTTTTGCTGTTTGTTCTAGGGATTTTTTTGGGACGACTTTCGAGACAAAACATCTTCGTATTTGGCCTCAAGACAGTGATGGCAGGGGTAGTAATAGTAGTGCTTTTAGTCATCTTGGGATTAGAATGAGGTCTCGTTATCGCGTGTAAACGTTATGTTATAAAGTAAGAATGAATGAAAAAAGCAGGAAGGAAAAAATCTCATATCTTTTTTTATGTTCTTTTGAAGATAGATTTGACTCTATTCACGAAGATAGAACGTTTAAGCCTTTGAATCGCATCCGTTGGGTGGAGATTCTTTGGACAAGCTTCTACACAATTAAAAACGGTATGACAACGCCATACAGAGTTTTCATGGTCAAGTTTTTTCAGTCGTTCAGATCTTTTGGTGTCTCTAGTGTCATCAACGAATCGATAGGCTTTGAGCAACGCTGCTGGACCTAGATAATCGGGATTTGTCCAAGCAACTGGACAAGCCGCGGTACAACATCCACATAGGATGCAGCGCCCAGGTTCTTCGATCTTTTCGAAATCCTTGGGATATTGAATGAATTCTTTCTCTGGTAAGTGTTCTTCATCTGGTTGCAAGAAAGGATCTACTGAATATAGCTTCTCGAAGAAATAGCTCATATCTACCACGAGATCCTTTATCACCGGATATCCTGGAAGTGGTGAGATGGTAATGACATCGGAGTTTAATTCGTGCACTTGAGTTTGACACGCCAATCTGAACTTGCCATTAATGATCATGCCATCGCTTCCACAGATTCCGGCGCGGCATGAATATCGTAAAGCTAGGCTGGAGTCTTGTTCCTCAATGATTCGGAACAGAGCATAGAGTACCGTTAGTCCAGGTTCGGCCATTAGCTTGAATTCTTGAAAATAGGGTTTTTCATCAATGTTGGGGTCAAACCTAAATATCCGGAATATCACTTCTTTAGGTTTCTTTTCCGTGCCACCATTTTTATTTTGGCTCAACATTTTCACCTCGTCACTTCGTTATGGGCTTGTTGCCTTGCTCTAATATTTTCTTTCCATTGGTTGCCACTTAGTAATGATGACTTCCTTGTAATCCATCTTGATGGGCTTTCCACGGCCTTGGAACCAGTATAATGAGTGTTTTAACCAGTTGTCATCATCACGCTTGGGGTAATCCGTTCGGTAGTGGGCACCACGAGATTCTGTTCGGGTAAGCGCGCCAAGAGTTATGCATTCTGCAAGATCGAGCATGCCATCAAAGTAGATGGTCCTTTCGAGTCCTCGATGGAATCTTCGGGACTTGACAATCACCGTGACACCTTCTTCAACGACCATTTTCTTCATTTCCCGGATGCGATTGAGTGCATCCTTAAGAGGATCTTCGCTTCTGAATACGCCGACCTTGTCCATCATTAATTCACGCATTTCGTTGAGAAGCTGGAAGGGATTATGCTCATTTTTTTCATCGATGAAGCCATCAATCCACTCTTTTGTTTCCTTCATTGCTTGTTCCATCAGTGAATCAGAATCTGATAAGTTGATCTCATGTGTTTTGATGTATTCAGCCATTTTTTGACCGCCGATCTTCCCGAAGACAGCTGCATCAAGCAAGCTATTTCCGCCGAGTCGATTTGCGCCATGAACTGAAACGCAAGCAGCTTCTCCCGCTGAGAAGAATCCTTTCACGAAGGGCGACATCGTTGTCTTATCGACGTCTATTCCTCCCATGGCATAATGATTTCCTGGTTGTACTGGAAGTGGCTCGTGAATGCAATCAACACCAGCAAATCGAATTCCTAGTTCCCTAATTTGGGGCAATCTAGTTAGTATTTTTTCTGCACCTAGGTGTCGCACGTCTAAGTGGACATAAGCATCTTCAAATCCTCTTCCTTCCTTGATTTCGGTCATTATTGCACGTGCGACGATATCTCGTGGTGCAAGCTCCATTGCCTTGGGGGCATATCGTTCCATGAAACGTTCGCCCTTGTTGTTGATGAGATAACCACCTTCACCTCTTACAGCTTCAGAAATTAGCAGATTCGTGCCATATAGTGTTGTTGGATGAAATTGAACGAACTCCATATCTTTCAGGGGCACACCAGCTCGTAATGCCACGGCCATGCCAAATCCAGTGTTAATGATGGAGTTTGTTGTCTTTGAATAAATCTGTCCACAGCCGCCCGTGGAGAACATTACAGCTTTTGCTTTGAAACCAATCAATTCACCACTAACGAGATTAAGGGCGATGACTCCATGAACGCGTCCATCAGCGACGACGGCCTTGACGACCACGTGGTCTTCATAGACTGGAATCTTATACCTAACTGATCGTTCATAGAGGGCATGCATTAGGGCGTGTCCAGTTCGATCAGCTGCAAAACACGTTCTGGGGAAGGCACCTCCACCGAAAGGTCTCTGTGCGATCTTTCCATTGTCGAATCGTGAAAATGCCACGCCCCAGTGTTCTAACTCATAGACTCGTGGCACGGCTTCTTTAACCATGTTCTCCACTGCGTCTTGGTCTGCCAAATAGTCAGATCCTTTGATGGTGTCAAAGGCATGGCGTTCCCAAGAGTCATCTCCTCCTTCTGGATGATTACCTAGAGATGCATTAATTCCTCCTTGGGCTGCCACGGTGTGGGAGCGTACTGGATGCGTGGTCGTGACGACAGCTACTTTGATGCCTGCTTTGGCTAATTCGATGGTTGCTCCCATTCCAGCAAGCCCGCCGCCAACAATTATTGCGTCATATGATTTTATTTCCATTCTTTTACGCCTCCGTGATTCGATTCAAGATCATTTGGAACTAAAATTACACTTTTTCTCGTAATCAATCATGTTTTCTCTTGTTATTAAATTTGACGTAGCGTGTTTGAGTCAAGTGGATCATCTTTGTTGGATAAAGTTCATATTTAGAGCATTTTAGCTGTTGTCATGGAAGTAGTGTATTGACCTTATTATTATATACGGGTAATAAGAGAAACACGGTGCCGGCAATGGACGTTACGATGGCCAAGATCAGTAGGATGGCAAACACCGTTTTTTGCCTTCTCACGCCTATTCCCAAGTCAAAAAGGATGATTCTGATGCCATTAGCTCCATGAAAGCAGAGTACCCACCATAAGAAAGCCTCAACAAGTAGTCCAATGATGGTTTGCGTGAAAAATTTGTCATTGAAGTTGTAAAAACTCTGGAAGTACTTGATGGCAATGATGTCGAGAATGTGGCCCAAAAGGAAAATGACGAGAATGAGTCCCGTGATTCGATGGAATAACCACGCTCGATAGCCAATTAGGGCCTTTGCTGGAGGCCTTATCCATTTGGTTACATTTTTTGGACTTGAAACGTCATGAATATCTTGATGTGGGATGTTTTTAGGAGGTGGTACGATTGCCATTTCTTTCACCTTCAATTTTTTGTTTTTCTTCAAAACTAATGTGCTTAACGTCAATCCGTGCTCGTGAATATGACGGATATTGGTATGGGATGAAGTGATTTTTCCAGCAGCATAGATGTTAGACTCATCTATTAGTTCTGTTTTTCAGTCGGCTAAGTGGAAATGGTCGGAATGACAAAGAGGACATAGCCACCAAAAATCACGATTAGAATCCCAAGAACCAGAAGCACGATAGAAATGATTCGTTGTACACTTTCCGAGTCGAACATATCATTGAGAATCATTCTAAGACCGTTGAGGGCATGATAAATCACAAAGATCACGAGAATTAAGTCGACGGCAAGATAACCAGTCTTTGCTAAACGTTCAGCTATGAGAGAGATTTCTGCACCGCCTTTTAATCCAAGGAACTTACCTTTAAGTCCCAGAAAATTAGAATCCTCTAAAATTCTGACAAATAGTAAGTGTAACAGAACAAGGATGAGTAAGATCGCTCCACTGAATCGTTGAAAAAACCAACTCCATGCTCCGCCTTTTGGCATATCTAACTCTAGCTCTAGTTCTCTAGTTTCAATAATATCAGCCATGTGATGCTCCTCCTATCGTAGTTTTGCAGAAAAAAAACTGGTTTTAGTATCTTCTTTGAATTATTGGTTATAAAACTCCGTATTCCGAGCCTCCCTTATCTTAATTCATTATAAAAATCTTTTGAGAACAGAGTGGTGTTCGTGATCTGTTAACAGTGGTTAACTGGAAGGACGGTGAGAGAAGAAAGCTTTCACTATAATTGAGGTGCGCATCCTTATATAATTGCAAGTAGAGTGATCACTTGACAAGGTAGATATCGTTATTTGATTCTGGATAGTTAAAATGGTGGAGCGATATTTTGAATGAGTCAGGGTGCGATCATTGCTGATTATAGGGATTATCTTTTTGAAATACGCTCAAGATTAGCAAGTGCACGATCGATAACAATGCTACTGATCTTTTTGCTAGTGATTCTTGATTATATGGTAAGTGTAGGCAGTTCATTTTGGGATGCACGTGCTTTTTCAGCTCTTATGGTCATTTATCTGGTAATAATCTTCTTGTTGCTTGTCAATCTATTGCAAGTATCGAATAAGATGGTTTTGTTCAAGGTGTTGCTCATTGGACATCGTGTCGTGAGTTTTCAGTCCGCTCGGTCATGGAATTCGCGACTTTCCTTGATTGCACGAACGTTGCTTTCCTTTGCAATGGGGGTATTGATAGTAGTCGTTATCGTGTTTAGTACCACTCTATTTGGATTAGAACGGTATCAAAACATCGTTTTATTGTCATGGATCTTCTCCTTGCTCGTATTTGCTTTCATCGTCGTGTTACTACGTATTTTAAAGTGGGTTTCAGGAAGAGAAATCGATATTGGAGATTTTGATCGAGATGAAAAGAAAAAGAAAACTGTTAAGGATGTGATATTTCCATTTCTTGCTAGCTTGTTTGCTTATTTGATGAGATATACTTTAGATTCGATTTTTGAATCGGTCTTACCATCCTTACTACGAATTCAAAAATATGTAACCCTTTCATCTGTTTTTATCTTATTTCTAACAACAACTACGACCTTTTTGGGTATTATTACTTTTTTTTGGGGCCTTCAGACTTTTTTTGTTCTCATAAAAGAACGAAAGTTTCAACATCGAAATGCAAGTGAAAGTTACATGAAAAAAATCTTTTCGAGAAAATGGGGGAGTTCTTGGTTATTGGGTGGGTCAAGTGTCGTGGGAAGTTTGTTTCTTGTGATGATGACTACTTTTACCGAGAAGGAGATGCAGCTGGTCCCGACATCAGCCGAGGTTTTGTTAAGTGATGAACTTCTGAAACAATTTTTTACACCTTCTATCATTCATCGTCCAAGTTTAGAGATGCTTTCCATTTCCTCTTTGGTGTCATTCGTGTTAGCGTTGTTCTTGATTAGCTTGAGGCCGACTTATATTGAGAATGGGGCAGCTGGAGTTAAATTTAGTCGCTTGTTAAATTTCTTGTGCCTAGGTGGAACGATTTATTCGTTGATATTTCTTTATGGTTATTCCTTATCGGCCTTGCAGCTATCTTTACCCGGAGTTATCACGATAATCTACTTGTTAGGAATTGGTTTTGCGATCTTTATGGCTTTTTCTCCGTATTTCTATTCGATCATTCACGTGAATCGTGAAACTGCCTTGTTGCTTCGTCAACATTTTGCCCGTGACATTCTCCGGTTCAAGGAACATTATAAGGGAATTTTTTTTGACAAGTCTTCATTAAGGAGGACTTTCTTTGTTCAAGCGTCTTTTGTTTTCTTCATTGCATCTTTGGTGGTTCTTGGTGGTGACATTTTAAAGATGTTCAATGAAGTACTTGCTTTTACTCCTGGAAATGACGCATCCATTGAAAGCTTATTCCTTGCAGGATCAACGTTAGAGAATGTCTTCATATCATATCTGAGTTGGCCGTTCGTGTTCATTCGACTGTTATTACATGGGTACATGTTATTGGCATTATTTTTCATTCGTTTTGAAGTACCTTTAAGAGAGATCTTGTAAGTTGTAGATGAAAGGTGGAAAAGGTGACGAAGGTAAAGCCAATAGTTATCTTGATTACTAGCACGAGATCAGGGACTGGAAAGACATTATTAGCTCTAGCCGCCGCTATTTTAAGTATGGAGCGAGGAGCTCAGGTATTGGGGCTTGATTTGAATTTTTCAAATCCAGATTTTGCGCGAATGCTGCTTACATTGATGTCAGCTGAGGCAAAAAGGACACCTTCCTCGCTGGAAATTAATCAAATTCCTTATCCATTTTATCATTTTTCAGATAAACGTGATGTGCTTTCGATACTACTTTCGGCAAATCCATTTTATCCTTTAAGTTCTGATGAGGTATGGAAAATCATCGATACCGTGATTACAGATGTAAAAGCGGACGCATCAGCTAGAGAAGAACTTAATACAAGGCCCGTTGAGGTATCGCTGGATGTAAATCATTCAAGATTACTTGGTAGAAAGATTGTCATCATTGAAACTAATCTCAACATCACTTCATTATGCACTCTTTCTGATTCCAGCATTATTACTA
>JAJRXH010000004.1 GCA_024276395.1 archaeon | reverse complement strand
CTCAAAATGATTCTAGTTACTGGAGTTCATCCATTAGCCTTGAACTTTCATCGCGTGTGGATCATTCTCACTCTAGCTTTCACGACTGGGGTCATTTTCGATCGAATGAACAATAACCTCAAGCAAGAACTTGGAATTAACTGGAAAACCTTGTTTAATGACCGTAAGGCAGCACTCATCATGGGATTAAGCGGTGTATTTGCTTGGACATTGGGAGGCACGACCTTCTTGATTTCCATCACGATGATTGGAGCCAATAGAGCAACTCCCATCTCCGCCATCACCCCATTAGTAGGTGCATTGCTCGGTGTTATTTTCCTCAAAGAAAAGTGGTCCATTTGGCACGTCATTGGCTTAAGCTGCATTGTCATTGGCTCCGTGTTTCTGGTCACCGTGTGAAAGAATGAAGACAAGAACAACAGCATCAATCTCACGGAATGTTCACACACTTGCTTCATTCTATCCATCAACAAAAGATTCATGAATGTTAGGAATCCTCTTTCTAATAACTATTTTATAACAATGCATTCAAGATCCATTCAAGAAAGGAATGAAATTTAACTTTTCATCTCATCAACTCCTCGAAATAAGAAAACCAATAAACATCGCTCATCCGCAATTGAAAAAACATGAAAAATGACATCAATTCTAAATTTAACGCTAAGAAGCAACAAAATTTCTGAGAAATAAAGAACAAACACGATAATATGAGCAAGAACTGTGAGGAAATGCAAATGTCTCTCAGGTCCGTAAAAAACCCAAGTCAATATCTAGTAATAGCACGCCTGATTTTCTATCTCACGGCCCTCACGGCTTCCATTGCCTTCATTTTCCTCTTTCCCGCATTAGGAATATTCGATGAAGAACGAACTCGTATCATTGCAATTCCTGTCTCCATGACCGCACTAACTGGAGATCTCATCGTGTTTTATCTTTTGGAACGATTATTTAGACAGTTACAACGTGCTGCTAAGATTGAAAACTACAATGATCGAATTCTTTCTCTAATGAGGGCCAAAAAGCGCATCATGACATATTATTTCCCACTAGTGTACATCGTGGTTCTCGCCGCTGCTGTCAATGGTGTCATCACTCTTGTTCTCGAGCGGTATGATGTTTTTTCTACGATTTTAGGTGCCACCATTGCAAGTATTGCCTACATTCTCAACTTGCATCTTCCTGCATTTTTCACGATTAATTACCTCCTTGAACTTTACATCTCACGATTCATCAATGCAGAATTATTGAGTGTTCAATGGAAGGAGTTAAGCCCCGAAACACTAGATTCCTTGAAAAATTTCAGCTTCCGTCAGCGACACGCCGTGATAGGTATCGCCATGCCGCTGATGCTTTTCACGATCATTTTTACGATGGTCCTTAACGTGAAAACGCTTACCATCACTAATTATTTGACTCTTGGCTTCTTTTTCTTGCTTTATCTACTTACACTACAATTATACTTCTTCCAGACAAATGAAACCCTTCAGGATTTCGTAAATGCACTCAAGACCATTTCACTGGGTGAGACTGAACAAACCGTGTTTCAACCTCTTTCAATTAAATCTTCCGATGACATTGCACAAGCAGCTGGACATTATAACAATATCATCCTCAAGCTTCGAAAAAGCATGACGACCCAATCCCGTGTTGCCAGCCAGCTTCAAGATATGGTTTTAGAATATCAGACTCAGTTCGCCAATCTCAATAAACTAGCCAACGGAATTGCAACCGCATCAACTAATTTTGCAAGCATCATGCAAGAAAACGCCGAAAAATCCTCAGAAATGGCAAAAAGAATGGAAGAAGTACGCTCGACTTTAGAAGACTTTTCACGACGAATCGAAGAACTGACAACAAATGTTGAAGATACGGCAGAACAAGTACGCATTCTTTCTTTTAATGCACAATTAGAAGCAGTACGAGTCACTACTTCCGCATCTGCAGCGGCCTTCATGACCATTTCTCAAGCCATCAATGATCTTTATCATGAAGTTGAGGAAAATGATACGATGATCAAGGAATTAGTCGACGAATTCAAGGAACACGTGGTAAGAATGATCTCGTCCATTTCAGAGGTTGCTGCAGAAAGTAACAGAAATTCCGAATTGGCACTTGCACAAACACAGGAAATTAATGCATCCATCGAAGAAGAAACTGCTCTAATCGAAGAACTTCACGCACAAACTGAACAACTTTCTGATCTTTCAAAAGAATTGGAAGAACTCATTACCTTGTTCTCAAAAACATCTTAATGAAAGACACTACCATTTACCCCCTCCCCCTTTTCTCTTGTTCACGGTGCTCGGTGCGCGTGAGCTATACTTATTCATCATTCTCATTCAATTAGTTTGAGGACAATGAAAAGAGTGGCTTAATCAAGCGCGTCAAGGAGCTTTGATTGTCAACTCAAACCATACATAATCTTCTTTAATAGATAGCTTTCATTCATCTAAATTTAGGAGAAAAAGAGCAAGAACAAGAAAAAAGCTGATGAAAATATTAGGGACCCTTTGAGCCAAACATTTCCCAAGGTTCGATGGATATGAAAATGACCAAAGCACCTAGAAAATTCCAGACAGGTGCCCAGGGATTGATCAAGAGGTCTTCAAACAACGAAATGACACTATTAAGAGAAGCGATGAAAAAGAACAAGAAACCCAAGGCTATCAAAAGGATCCGAAGTTCTTTTTCCTTCTGGAAATATAAATAAAAGCCTACCACGACGATGAGAGCATACAGCACGGTAAACAAGAGACCAATCAAGCTGGCATTATCACTTAAATCAATTAAAGCACCCACGTGTCTTCACCTCCATGAGTCAAGTATTACTTCTTTTGGTCTTGCTTTATAACGATTTCTCTTTCATTGTAATGAGAAAACTGAAGTTCGATCGCGGTCTGCTACCTATCATGACTCAAAGTGAACCATACATCTCCGTGACAAGGAAGCTAAGCACCAGTAAAAAAATTCAAAAAAGGTCTTCCAAAAAAAGAAATATCCATTTTTCCGAAATTGATGACCAGACAACAACGTTCTTAAATCATTAGTCGAAGGCTTCATCTCTAATTCTCTCCTTCGTTTCCACTCATCACCATGAATAGTAATCCTTGAAAAAGAATGCGGAGTTCACGTGACTGAATTAAGTTGTCATACCAATTTCATTTTCACGAAGGAAAGACTAAGAGTTATTTACTTGTCCTCAGAATTTTAAAGGAACCAGTAAGTATTTAAAAACATCTTTTAAATGAATTTTGGAAGAATTTGTATGGACCGTAAAGACCACTCTACTTCCACTTACCACCTTTTCTTTAATGATTCTGGCAAGCCTAAAAACTTTCAATTTATTACCAGTTCTGGAATTTTTTAGCTTTCTCGATGTCTTGACAGTCAAAACAATCACACACACTTTATCCAGAGTTGGGACCGTCTCACCGTGGGAAGCAAGTTAGAAAGGATTACTACCACATTTCCGTCGTCATCCACATCCATCGATTCCTTACAACCTAGTCTTACCAAAAAAATTGCTAAAAGCGGGTATCTTCTTCTATAAGCACGTGAACTGACTGACATTGAAGCAACAACATTGGCTAGCAACTTTTTCGCTCGTTACCATGTTTTTCTTCGAATTTGGCCTGAAGTTCATCGAAATGGCCTTTGAGGTCGATTTCAGTAGCGTGTTCAAGCTTGTCATCACTACAGTCATCTGGAGCCTCATCATCTATCACGTTGTCAAGGGGACACCTCGACACGATCCTTCCTCTCAACCGTCGGGAACAACATCTAATGATGAATGACCAATTACCATGAAAAGCTAATGAAATCGTAAAGTAACAAATAACAAAAAAGGAAATCGATTGCGTGAAGAACACTTTGCTCTGGCAAAGCTTTTTTCAGACGAGGGTTCAGCAATGCTTGAACTAAAATTCATTTTTTTCTTCATAAAGGGTCAGATATTTTTCAGATTCTCCTTCGATGACAGATCGTGCTTTTTCAGCCACGAAACAACGAGTAATGTCATGATGAGTAAGCCATCCGATTAATGTAATCTTTCCACCTTTCCGTTCAAGCACTGGAAGTCGTGAAACGTCTTTTCGTTCCATTAACAACATTGCTTCCGATAACGTGGCATCCTTGGAAATGCCAATGAGAGGACGCTGTGAGGATTTTGCTTCCATCACGTTCTTGACGATCCAATCCTTCGGGTGTTCTTGAAGAGCCTTTTGAACATCACCCAAAGTAATGACTCCAATGAAATCATTTCCTTCAAACACTGGAAAACCTTCGTGTCGAGTTCGTCTGATAATCTCCATCACTGATTCTAAACGCATCTTAGAATCTACGATTACCAGCTTGTCTCGTGGAGTCATGGCTTCACGAACAAGAATTCTATCGAGAATATCTCGAGTCATTTCTTCCAATTGAACACCTCTACGCAGCAGTTTTAGCGTGTAGATGTCAGAAGGCTCAAGTTGGCTAGAAACTAAGTAACTCACGCTAGCTGCGAGCATCAGAGGAATCAGCAAGAAAAAGTCATCCGTCATCTCAGCGGTCATCAAGATGGCCGTGAGAGGAGCTCGACCCGTACCAGCAAAAAATGCGGCCATGCCTGCCACGGCAAAGAGTACCACATCCGAATTCGCAAAACCAAACCCCTCATTCAAGATTAATCCCATCAACGCTCCTAACATGACCCCTATAAACAGTGTAGGTGCAAAAACCCCTCCTGAACCACCAGTCCCGATCGTAAGAGATGTAGCAAGAAGTTTCAGAACAAAAAGCCCGAATAATAAGAGTAACAGCAATTCGATTGAATGATCTGGAAAAATGGAACCTGCAAACACGGCATCCATTGGCTGATATGTTCGCCCCATGATAGTATAAGATTCCCATTCCTTACCTGCCAGCAAATAAACCGATAATAAAATCACACCAACGCCAAGTCCTCCTAGGGCAGGCTCTAACACGTGTGGTATTCTTAGTCTTCGTGCATTTTTCTCGAAAAAGTCCTCAAATGAGTAGAAAAACTTGATCCAAAAAGCAGACAAAAAACCACAAATAACTCCCAGGAGCAATATTAAGGGAATTAACGTGGGATCACGATACCGCAATGGAGGAAAACCAACAAAAGCTGGAGAATCGCCCAGAAAAAACTGACCCACGACGGTCCCCACCACGGCTGCTATGATGACTGGCAAGAAAAAGACTTTCTGCGAACCACGAGTAAGTACCTCGATGGCAAACAAGCTACCACCGATGGGAGCATTAAAAGTTGCTGAGATGCCAGCGGCAACGCCAGAGATGACCAACATTCGTCTCTCGTCAGCAGTAAGATCCAATTTATCGCCCACGAATGATGCAAAGCCAGCACCGATTTGTGCAATGGGACCTTCCCGCCCTGCAGAACCTCCAGAGCCCAAGGTAGCTGCAGAGGCAATGATCTTGGCGAAAGGTACTCTCAAGTTCATCCGTCCATCATGAAGAGCAACAGATTCCAACACCTCAGGGACCCCATGGCCCTTGACCTCCCGTGATACCCGAGAAACCAAGAAACCGACAAGAAGACCTCCCATACTTGGGGCAACTAAAAACACGAGTGGAATGAACTGCCCTAATCCCCATATCGTTAGCAATTGAATCGGAAAGATGTAAAAAAGATAATAAAAGGCCTGAATGGACAAGCGAAAGACCCAGGCACCCAAACCACCAATGATTCCAACGATTGTTGCTAACAAGTTCAGTCGAACAAAAGGAGAGATACCCAAAAACCATTCATTAATGCGGTAACGCAAGGAAATTACGCATCGAATGAAAGATCCTCGTTTCTTGCTTTCCACTGATTGTTGCAATGATTCTGCCATTTAACTTCACAACCAATTAAACTGTTGATGACACTTTATCAGCATTGATTTGAGGAATCAAGGATCACCTTTGATGACAATCATATCTACATCACCACGATAAAAATCTCACATTTATCAGTGACGTCATGTGAACTTCAGTAATGAATCAATGACACGGGCCACGAAATCATCAAGCGAACGTGAATTCAAGAAAAGTCGCTTACTATTGAATCGAGAATGAGTAAATCACTGGAAGAAAAAGAAAAAAATTGTCTCGTCAAGTTGCTTGAACACTTAACAACTGATAGCACAGTCCAAGAATGAGCTGGGATAATACTATTCTTTGAACTTCTACGAACTGAAGGCCATGTAGTGTCATTGCTACCTCCACCTCGATGGTACGAACTTGCTTTTCAAATTGTTTCCAAACATCTGGATCCACCATCATGTCGGGCTGCTGTTCACATGACCATTCAAAATTATGGTGAATGTTTAGGATCTTTCGAAAGTAATAAACTTGACTCAGAACGAACTCTTGATAAGACAGAAGTTTCTCCCCCTTTTTTTCTCCATTCATTGAGTTATCTTTTTCAGATGTTTTAACAATGGAAATAACATCACTCACGAAGGCTTCTTGAAGTCGCTTGACACGTGAATCTGAAAGTTGGCCTTCAAGATCCACCCATAACTTCTGAATTAGTGGCACAATATCTTGAAATTTCGCTTTCCAGTAGCGATAATACTGTCTTCGCTTCACGAACAGCTTAAAATCATCCGAATAAGGGTGGCCTCGATTCTCCATTATTGGAACTTCGGAAATGAAGGCCATCGCATCACTTCCTTGCTGTTGCAAAAAATACCCCATGGCACATTCACCAACACTAGATGGAATGTTACTAGGATCTCCCCCATTCTCCAAGATATCAACCAAACTATATGTCGAATATAATCCCTTGGAATGTTCCTTGACAAAATCAAATTCTGGAGGTGGAATCGTGACCTTTTGCATGTAAGTTTCCATGACTCTCTCAAAAACTTCTGGCATCAAGGGGTGGTAGCGCGAAACATATCCATACAATCCATAATTCAAGTTTCCATGAATGGAATGAAGATATCGAACATCTTTCTTGAAAAGATTCATCAATATTTTTGTTTCTGGTAAGGGGGAGTCAAATTTCTTCAGCGGATGATCAATGGGAAACGTCCATTCCACTTGGTCTATTGGTAGACCACGATGAGCACTTCGCAAGTAAGAAAGAAAATCCGGATACTTCGTGATCCAAGGTTCATTTAACTGGGCACCATCAGGATCAATGCAAGGAATCAAGATCCATCTCCATGATTTCATTAAAAGTTTCCCTATCGGGTGCTCAAGAAGAAAATGAATGAGACTAATAATTGTAGTCCCACCAAAAGGTTCATTTGCGTGAGGAAATCCATACCAGATAGCAGTCAGATCACCATCCCCCATCTGCACGGCCTCGATGGGACGACCTTCACGGGATCGGCCAAGAATAACGGTTTCGATGTTTGATTGCACTTGTTCTTCTAATCTCCGAAGATGAAGATCCAAGGCATTCAAGGTAAAAATTTTTCCAAATACTTCCCAAGGCATCAAGATTTCTATCAGTTCTCGAACGCTCACTTTCATCATCAATCCACTCAAGATGTTCGTCGGGTTT
>JAJRXH010000347.1 GCA_024276395.1 archaeon | reverse complement strand
TGGTGATGGTGATGGTGATGGTGATGGTAAAGATTGGTGGTGATGGGACCAATGAATGCTTCAACTTTCACGCTTGTCGGGATGATATTGCTGGCAAGAAAATTTCCTTCGGTTGATCGTGCCCAGATGCTGGGATTGTTAAAGAATCGTTTTGCCACGGCGGCTAATGGATGCTTGTCACGACCCGCAATGAGATAGGCGGAATGAGGTCCTTCTTCTTTTCTCACGATATCTCGTGTTTCTTGAATTTGGAACTGTTTCTTGATGGCATCGGACTCGATCCATATCCACCGTGGGGAGGCTTTCACGTGAACGGTGAAAGATCCTCGCCGTCGAATGGTAGGAACGAACGTCGTGTCGATGTTGATCACTGCCGTGGGGAATTCATTTCTTTTCTTGAGAAGGGAAACTAAATGTCCTGCACTTTTAATTCCTCCCATTTCTTCATCGGTCGTGAAAGCCAGGTACAATGACAGTGACTTTTCATTCGTGAGGTTTTTCTATGACAAGTAGAGTTCTTTAGCTGCAGCTAACAAAGCTGCCACGTTTTCTTTGCAATCCAGCGCGCCACATCCGAAGGCGACTTGTCGTTTTTTGTCAAAGATCAACATGAATGGGTCCAGATCGTCCCATTCACTCTCATCAAACGGAACCGTGCCAAGATGTCCTAAAAACAAGATTTTCTGGTTTTTTTCATCTTTTTCATCGGCATCTGGATGAGATCGGCTAGTAATTGTTTCCATCCATCTTTTTCGATTATTTCGCTGTTGAATGAGCATTTTTCTCGGAAGTCTTGAGTGAACTCTAGAATGCTGAAGTCCTTGGTTTCTTTCAAGTACTTGCTGACCATGTTGAAACTCACGAGCTCTTTCAGAATGGGAAATTGATCTAGCATGAAAATCACTTTTTCCGTTTTTTCATTGGACATCTTACTGTCCTAAAGGGCATTTTTTCCATTTCAATGAGATATCTTGCCGATGAATTATCATCACTCGATGATTCACGTGAAACCTTCAAACATGGTAAAATTGGTTGATTGTTCGGAAATAAACGTGAAACAATCGGTTCATTCCCTTGATTTTCTTGCCTTCAAGTAACGAATGATGTTTTCACCGAGAATGACGAAAGCTTTCGTGACATTCTTGCCAGTCTTGGCAGATGTCTCGATATAAGGACAGTTAAAACCATGCTTTCTCGTGAGTTTAGATAGTTCTTCAGAAAGTGCCATTCCTTGCTCTGAAAGCACTTGTTCGGTAGATTTATCTCGTAAATCGCTTTTATTGCCGAGAATCACGATGGGGCATCTGCCAATTCCATTATTCGTCCATAGTTCGTGAATCCAACTAGTTGCGTTGAAGAAGGATTCTGGTCTCGTGACATCGAAGACAAAAAGACCACCGATTGCACCATTGTAATAAGCTTTTCGTACTTCCTTGAATCGGACTTGTCCAGCCAGATCCCATATTTGGAACGTTATTGGACGTTCAAAGATGATGACTCGTTTTATGGCAAAATCTGCACCGACGGTTAAGGAATAATGTGAGCTGAATCCCTTTCCCATGAAACGTTCCCGTAACGAAGTCTTTCCAACAGCTCCATCGCCCAAGAGAGCCACTTTCATGGTAACCATTCATGTTCTCCTTGCCTGCTTGTTAGTAGATTCATGATGATTGAAGAAAGAGATGATAATATCCTATCCATGGGTTTGTTGAAGGCTCGTGATTAAAAAAAGTTCGTGAAGCAACTCCTCGAATCTTGATGCATGTCATGCCTACTAAGTGCAGAATGAAGTCGTGAGGGATGCGAAAAAGAGCTTGTCAAAGGTTTGGCACTGTATTTCTGTCCATTCAAGTATCTAGCTATGTTTCTCACGCGATTTGTTAGTCTTGGCGATTTTTGATCTGTTTTTTAATAACACGGCAAATTTGTTGAAATTAAGAAGAAAATTACTTTTGACCAGGGATAATCTCACGATTCCTCGTGTTTTTCCTCGTAACTCAAAGGACGACATCTGCATCGGGAATTACTCGATGTCCGTGTTTGAAATCATTGCATCACCGATGTAATAGCGTAACTGATAAGACTGAGGGTAAAAAGGCGAAAGAACGAAAACAAGTGATGATTGAGTGATCTTTTTTTGAAAAAAAACGATGAAAAGAACAACGTGTTAATTTTATCATTCAACAATCACGTAGTATTGGGATCGCAAGTCCGTCATGTCTGGAATGTTCTTGATGTATCCCTTCATTCTAAGGATTTTTAATGCCTTTCTCACGGTTCTCGGTGATAGTTTTGTTTTTTTCTGGATGTCAGCAGGTTTTAATGGCTTTCCAGAAGATAATACACGATAGACAACTTGAATGGAGGTTGGAAACGCTCTAATTAAGATTTCTTGCTCAATCTCATTCATTTCATGGACACCTTCCTTTTTGTTTATTTTCTTTCGGCTAAAGTTTTTCATTAAAGTGTTTGACGTGAAACCTCACCATTCTTCAAGTTCGTGAAGTTCTGATGTAGCTTGATTTATTTCTACTTAGATATAAATCTAAGTAGTTTATATATGTTGGAATGGCGGAACCAATCACGAAAGAAAAAATCTTTTTTTTGAGAAATTTCTCGAAATCGTCATTTTTTTTTGGAAAAGAAGTTGCTGTTGTCCATGATCATGAGCCATCGGCTTAAAAGAAGGAATTCGTCTTGAACGTCATCATTTAGTGAGAATGGACGACAAAAAAATGAGGAAAACCACCCTTGACTATGGATAATTCACGAATGTTCGAGTTTTATTATCGATTCTCGTGGGGAAACGACGGTCTCACGGATGAAGAAATGACATTGCGTGAAATCAGCACATCATCGACGTGATGACGTGATCAGAAAAACAGAAGAGAAAAAGGGAGAATGATGATGGTGCCTTTCATTTTGGCATCACTCGTGCCCCTAGCATTTCAACTAGATATTTGATTGCAAGGTAGCCAGTGATTTCGGAAACATCAAAGGGAGGATTGTACTCAACCATGGCCAGTGAGTCAAGCTTGCTCTTCTTGATGAGATGTCTTGTAAAGCTGAAGAGCATCCGAGATGTAGGTCCACCAGGAGTGGGATTTCCCACGCCAGGTGCGGCGGCCGTATCAAACACGTCAAGATCAATGCTAAAATGAAGATGGGTAACATCACCCCCTCGCGGAAGTGACTTGGATGCGCGTGCTGCTAATTCTAGGGGGCCCGTTTCATCAAATTCAAAGGCATAAATGATTTCAAAGCTATGATCTTCTAGGAATTTCTTTTGATCACTAGGATAATCTCTTATTCCGACATAGACACTCTTTTCGGGTGCAAAGTTTTCAAGTTCTAGAGTTCTTCGCATCACGGACCCATGTGAAAGGGGTTCGCCGAGGAGTTCATCATAGGCATCAAAGTGTGCATCAAAATATACGATGGCAAATTCTTCTATTGATTCATTGAGAGCGTGATGAATGGGCGTTGCAATGGCATGATCACCCCCAAGTGCGATGAAGTGTGGCGTTTCTTGGAGTAATGATTGAAAGGCTTTCTTGATGATGTCATGAGTCTCTTGCATTCGCGATTGCGAGAAACTTAAATCACCCCAGTCCTTGATCCGATAATGTTCCTGTAAATCAATTCCAGTTTCTGAAGTGCATTCCACGCTGTCAGCCATCAAGATTCCACGGAGTTTTTGAGGAGCAAGTCGTGCTCCTGTGCGATGAGAAGAAGTGCTATCAAGAGGTACACCGATCAAGTGAAAATTTGCCTCTTCTTCATTAATGTCTGGCGAGATGATGCCGCAAAGCATCGGATTGGTCATGGAATGAAGATGAAGGTCATCAAACTTCATGTCATCAAGCCTCATCGAAAGGTTGTGTTGTTGCATGACAGCATTGCAGTAACCAATAATTGATTTCTGCTAGGAGAGTCACCATCATTATATCATGATGAGGATGACGCATTCTCCAGGTGGAACTGTTCAACTTGTAATATCCAGTTAACACGCGCTCAGATATTTGAAGAAGAGAATTGCCTCGTTGCACGTGATTGGTCATCCTACAGTGACCCATCAACTGAGATGTCGGTGTGATGCATGAGTGTCCAACGGAATCCGTTTCAAGGAGTGATCGTGGTCAATGGGAAGCATTATCTCGCACGTGACATCTTCGATGCCCTCATTCAACAAGGTCTCGTGGTAGATTTCGATGACACGGGTCTCATCGTTGGATTCAAGAAGATAGCTCCTCTTACCAGTGAAACTCTTCAAGCAAAGATTGAACGAGGCGAACTCAATCCGATGGCGGTAGCTGGTGTCTTGTCCTGTAATTGTGGTGAAAAGATTGGCCAATTACAAGAAACCGTTCAACACTTGCTCAATCTAGTGAATCAAGTGGTCTTGATGCTAGGTCAGTCCCTTCCCCCCTCGAATGTAGGATCATCAACGACAGTGAGGATAACAGAACGACAACAAGATGGTTCTGCACGCTTTCGAGAACAATTGTCTCAAGTCCGACCATCGTTCCCAGACTCAACGGTTCCACGGTTTTCATCGACAACTTCGTTCGGGCCATCGCGGTCCACCACCTCGAGTGTCCCGTTTCCTCCTTCTCAGGGACAACATCGCGCTGCGCGAACGATTCCCTCCAAGTCATCTTCAAGTGAAGGATCCGAAAATCCCTGGCAACTCTTGGACAAGTTTTTGCCCTCTCCCGTGCCGCCAGTTCGTCCCTCGGAGAATGCCTCGATTGCTGATAGTAGACATCCTCGTGAAAATGAACTTGGGATGCAATCTCCAACTCCACCAGTTTCCTTTCCCACGTTGAGATGTCATTCATGTCGTAATCCACTCCCGCCTGGAAGCCTTTTCTGTTCGAAATGCGGTGCTAAAGTCCGAACTTGAACAGCAGAGAAAACTCATGGTGATTAATTGTGTCATCGCTGCCTTTATTTCTATGACTCTACCTACCAAGGTTTTGCCTCGTGATGATTTGGATTGGATGCTATTAGAATAGCTTTTTTTAATGAGGCTGATAGATGATAGATCGGGGCGAGATGGGGATGTGCTCCTTGAGTTGGTGTTCCCATTGATGTTAGGAGCATCATCGAGGCGGGAAAAGTGATGAGGGGCGCGTAGCTCAGCCAGGCAGAGCAACGGGCTTTTAACCCGTGGGTCGGGGGTTCGAATCCCCTCGCGCCCGCCATTCATTGCTTCGAGAGTTGTTTGAAACTGATCACTTCTTTTCTAGCGGTTTGGAATTCATTGGTTGAGGTAAATTTCCTCCGTTCTATTAGTTGGCTATCAAGAGTATGTCAATGAATGAAAATTAGGAGGTCTCTCCAATGAGATTTCTGTTCTTGAGAGGGTTTGGTGGAATGTATTAGAGTGCTTGACGGTCATGCTTCGGAAGAAGTGAGGATATGATGATTAGTGAGTCTTTTGAATTCATGCGGCATTTGACTGCCAAAAAGAAGAAACTTTGGCAGGTCTTCGACATCGGATGAGGATGGAATGGTCACGATAACATATTTAAACAATGACAAGAAAAGGTGTAACTGAAACCGAAAGATTTTAATGAAGTTGATATACAAATACCACATCAGAAACACGTGAGGTAGAATATTGCCATCAACAAAAATAGCCGTGGTCGGCCCTGCAGGTGCAGGCAAGACAACACTCGTTCAAAGATTGATGGGTCAGTCACCAACAGGCACGACTCCAACGATAGGTTTCAACGTGAGAAAATTTAACTATCGAGGCGTTGAACTACTCGTGACCGATCTTGGTGGACAACAAGCTTTCGTTAATGAATTCTGGGAAAAGATGCTTTCCACGGCTGATGGCATCATTTTCGTGATGGATGCCGCTGCCCCGAACCTCTTTGCAACTGCTTATGATCTGTTCTTGTTCGTGCTTCCACGAATGAATAACGTTCCCATGGTAGTATTGGCTAACAAGCAAGACTTGCCCGAAGCGGCTTCTGTCAAGGAGCTGTCAAAACTCTTTGATTTTAAAGCAGCAAGTCGCCGTTATGGCATCACTGCCTTGGAAATTTTTCCCATATCCGCGTTAACTGGACAAGGCGTGAAACAGGCCATTGATTGGCTCACGAATCAAATCGTTCTTGCTACTGGGGGAGAACTTCCCACTGTTAATACAGTTTACGTGTATCAAATTGAAACGGGCATCCCAATTGCCATAGCCAAGGATATTTTCGTCGAGGATGGAAGTGCATCAGATGATCTTGTTGACTTGAACAAGGAACCTGGCCTCATCACGGCCTTCTATTCGGCACTATCAGCATTTGCCAATGAGATCATTCATGCCAACGTGCAATCGCTTCATCTTCGCAATCCAGATCCAACCAAGACTGATTACATCCTTTTTAATTGCGTGGATTCTCATGATGGACATGTTGGCTGTCTCATCGTGGCCAAGAATGACGGAAATGAAACGCTGCTTGAAATCCTGGCAGAAAGAATCATTGATGAAGTGCGTCTACGAGGAGCAACACTTCAAGATGAAGAACGAGGACAATTTTTGGTGGACATTACGGGAGTGGTGCGTAAGATTGCCCAGGATTTCGTGAAGACAAAGCAAATCATGAATGAAGAAGAGCAAGAATCCATGGAATGGGCGCGAATTCTTAGAAGAAGATTCAAGAATGTACCTCTCAAGGATGTTCCCGCCGTGGGAGGTCAATTTCCTGCTACCACTGGCTCTGTCAGTCCCAGTGAGTCTAATGTCATCCAAGAGCCTTCTTTCACGGTCTCGTCCGTGGAAGAAGAACCGCAAGTTGTAGAGAAAAAACTAAGTGTCGTCGTGGAAAAGGATGAAAAGATAACGCCAGAACTAGATAAAAAAGAGACAACAATGATCAGTTCTTTCCAAGAGGCACGAGAGCCAGAAATAACACCTTCACAGTCGAGAATTGATACCCCGGTCCATGTGCATCATGATGATTATGAGGACGATGAATATTATCGATATTTCCGAAGATTAAGCGTGGCCGAACGGGTCAAAGAAATTGAACGTCGACGACGTCAGAGAATGCGCCGGTAGGATGCTTGCTTGGTCATTGTTTGCATGAACGCTTTCATTTTGCTTTTTTGTTTTTATTTTCCACCATTAGCTGTTATTTGTTATTCTGAGTTGATGCTTGAATTTTAATGGAATGAAAGAAAAGAAATCACCATCGAGAAGGGGATACTCCCGCTAGGGCTCGTGTTTTTATCCCCGCAACGCGAGAGGCAATCTCCAATACTGTAAGGGACCCGACTTTTTTATTTCAGGTCAGAACTGACTCTTTAGCGCATTCACGTCACCCCACGAATCAGTTCCTTGAACGTGACTGGATGGTAACACGAATGATGACAAGAGATCCTGCGGTGAAGGAAAGTCCGAGCATTGGTCAGCCCTTTCCGTCATCAATTACTGATAATCCCACGAGTTCGACGTTCACCACCCATTCGTCCCACACGAGCGCCACGCATGGACAGCGTGGGCGACCGATCTTTCAGCACGAG
>JAJRXH010000346.1 GCA_024276395.1 archaeon | reverse complement strand
TCCAGCACGTATGCCCATGACCAGCTCTCCATTGAGTAGGCTTTCGATTCTTCTCTCAATTTATCCATGGTCCTCTCGTCAACCACCCCTGCCTGGTACAAGAAGTGGCCCAAGGTAGTCGACTTACCATGATCAATGTGCCCAAGGAGTACTAACGAGATGGTTGGTTTTCTGTCACTCATTTTCAGAGCACCACTATCATTACTCAACAAAAGCATGTTTTCTAATGCAATCTATCTTTCCCAGTTTTAAATCAATGATGTAATGAGCTAATGAACTATCTAAAATAATAAATTCACTCCATAAAATCTCACGAGAAGAATCAACTCGAGGAAATGATTTTTTTCCATTCTTCATATAGCAAGAGCAATCCTTTCAATGATAAACTCACATACGTTCCAGCACAAGCACCAATCAGGCCTAATTGTAAAGATAAAGAGACAATTAGCGAAATGACATTCAGGAGTTGGAACATCAGAACCACAACGAAGATAAGGCCTATAATGATGAAGGCCCATCTAAACATTGATTCTAGCCGCGTTCTCTCATTAATGGGAAAGAATTTCTGAACCACAAAAGATATAGGAATGCAACCAAAGAAGGGAGTTAGAACAAGAATGATTTGAGTAAGAGCAATGGAAGGAATCAGTAACAACATCAACCATATCAAAATCACGATGGCTATTGGAAATAACAAGATAATACCTACTAGCTCATAGAAAAAGAAATCATTCCGGTTGTACTTGATGAAGTCATTGATGCCTTGAAGTTTCTTTTCTAGATTTGACATGACATGCTCAAGGAACGTGCATTAACATTCTTCTTAAAAAAAATGAGAAAAGAGAAACCAATATTTAATCGACAGTTACTGTCTTGGCAAGATTTCGAGGTTTATCTGGATCCAATCCTCGTGCAGTCGCGGTAAAATACGATAACAGTTGTAATGGAATGATATTTTGAATGGGACGATAATATATAGACCTGGGATAAGGAAGGACAAAGGAATGATGAGCATGCTCAATCAAAATAGAATTTGGTTCAGTTACTAGAATGATTTTACCACCACGGGCTTTCATCTCCTGCACATTAGATAAAATTCGACGTTCATCCTCATCCCGAGGTGCAACAAAGATTACCGGAAAGTCTGGCTCAACCAGGGCAATGGGCCCATGCTTACTTTCACCAGCCGGATAAGCTTCTGCATGGATGTAAGCAATCTCCTTGAGTTTTAGAGCTCCTTCCATTGCAACGGGAATATTATGTCCTCTAGCCAAGTAAAAGGCACTTTTCGATCGCTTGATCTCGTTTGCAATTCTTCTTGCTCTTGGTTCGACAGTTCGGATGACACGTGAAATGATAGAAGGTAATTCCGCCAAAGACCGCATAACCTTCTGATATTCCTGATGCGTAATGAGGCCCTCGAAGTATTGAGTAACGATGGATAATAAATTCATCATAAGCACTTGACCAGTAAATGTTTTAGTTGCAGCTACACCTATTTCTGGTCCAGCTTGCATGTAGAGCGTTTCCGAAGCTTCGCGAGCCAGGGAAGATCCAACGACGTTCGTTATTGCGACTATTTTTGCATCACGTTTCTTGACCCCTGCAACAAATTTCAGAACGTCCATGGTCTCACCAGACTGACTCACCGCAATGACGGTCGTATTTTCATCAATAAGATGAAGATAATGAGAATACTCCGATGAAATTACTGGCAAAATAAACTTATCTAGTTTTCGAAGAAATTCGTGATATCCCCACAAGCTGGCATGAAATGACGTTCCACAAGCCGTGAAGACAATTTTTTCTGATGAAAGTAACAATCTTGCAACTTTTTCTAGCGATTCTTCTCTTATTTTCAGCGTGTTTTCTAGGGCCAATGGTTGTTCATATATTTCTTTCAACATAAAATGAGGGAATCCACCCTTTTGTGCCATTTCTGGAGTCCAATTCACCGTGGTAATGCGAGGTTTTACCTGCACGCCGTCTTTTTCAATGTATAATTCAGATGAACTAAAGTATCCTAATTCACCGTCTCTCAAGACCACAACTTTCTTCGTTTGATCTAAAAATGCTGGAATGTCAGAAGCTGCGAAGAGTGCTCCTTCTCCAACACCAATGACCAACGGACTAGATTTTTTAGCAAAATAGATTCGTTGTGGATCACTTGCTGTAAGGAGCGCAATAGCATATGTCCCCTTTAATGACGAAATTGTTTTTCGAAAGGCCTCCAGAGAATTTTCTCCTTCATTGAGATGATGCTCCATCAAATGGGCAATGACCTCTGTATCAGTATCTGACTTGAAAGCATGGCCCTTAGAGATTAAGAAAGTTTTTATTTCAATATAATTTTCAATGATTCCATTATGAACAACAGCAACTCCCTCCTTACAATCAACGTGAGGATGTGCATTTATTGATGTTGGAGGACCGTGTGTTGCCCAACGAGTATGAGCTATTCCTATCTTTCCAGGGAGTGAATCTAAGACTAATTTTTTATCAACCTCATCAAGTTTCCCAGCATCCTTTTTAATGATTAAACTCGCATCTAACGTTGCAATACCGACACTATCATATCCACGATATTCCAAACGACTTAAACCTGCCTTCAAAATGGGGGCTACTCGTTGATGACGTTGACTAGAACAGGCTATTATTCCACACACGTAAATCACCAAGTCATCCTTGTTATCTTATTTTTTTAACATTATACAAAAATGGCTTTCATCAGACTCTCTTAAGATTACAGGCACGAGTCCATTATATGATCCGAAAAGACCTTTTAAGATGTGATCTTAGCATTCCAGACCATTAGAATACTTAATTTCATTATCATCGGCGTTTCTCAATTTAAAATTGAAACGTGATGATGATGTTCCATCAACCACCATGATTTATTTTGGGGTGGTCTTGGCTCTCATGATGAGTGATGAAATTAGATTATCATACTGCCAAGGCACTCGCTCATCCCATTCGATGGCAGATCGTCCAAGAACTAAGCAAAAAGCCAACATATGGAAAACAGTTAGCAAACATTCTTAGCATCAGCGAACAAAAAGTATACCATCATCTAAAGATACTGGAGCGAGCAGCTATCATAAGAATTGAACGAATTGAATCAAATAAGGGTGCATTTGCAAAATATTATACTCTAACAAATCCTCATTTATTGGAACTAAAACCCACGTCCAGCAAAAATACCTCTGAAGAGCAATGTCTTTTGGCAGAAATCATTGCAAGAATCGTAATATCTTCCCCAAAGAAATACATGAAAATCATCGTAGGAAATCCAGAACCACATGGTCCTTATAATGCTATTTCTAGGGATGGATACCTTAGTTCGCTTTTAACGTGGTCAATGAAGAACTATCTCCCCTCTACTTTTGGTCTAGAAATTCTGACGGATTCTGAGTTTTATACTCTCTACCCTCAAGGACTTAAGCAAATCAATGCACCACTAATTACCATCGGCGGTCCAATAACTAATGTTCTTACCAACGAAGTTCTGTCCTTGTTAAAAAAGAAAAGAGTTCCTCTACGCATTACAGGCCCCCCCTGGAAAATCAAAACACCTTCTAACATCTTCGAAGAGAGAAATAGTGGTATAATACTTATTTTTAAGGATGAAGACGTGATCATGCATCCATTAATCGTTTTCGCTGGAATAGGAAGGCGAGGAACAAAATCAACCCTCCTATCACTAGAGCAGATTCGATTAGACTTAAATTTGGTAAATAAAGATTGGTTTGGGATCGTCATCCAAGGACATCCACTCAAAGGAAAAAATGCATCGGATATTAAGCATGTCAAGGTGTTAGAAATCGTAACTTGACAGATTAAAGTCGTAAAGCAAGTCTTTTTAAGGTCAAACATATCTTGTTGAGATGGTGAACCTGAGATGGTGCTGCTGCCAGGGATTTTCTATATCTTAGCAAGTTTTAATGCTTTCTATCTGCTTGGAGCTGGGATTTTTTCATCGACATGGCTGATGGAAAGAATTGCTACCGTCATTGATGAAAGCTTCCAAAAATGGGTAAGGATTATTGGATCCGCCAATATCCTAATTGGAATAACTGGTTTTATTTTCCTAATCCCCTCAACAGCCATCATTATTGTGGATGGATCCAATCCATCTCTCGACTGGTCAGTTGTCACTACCTTGGCCATCGTCGTCGTAATCTTATCAATTAGAGCCGTGAATTACCTACCTACAAGATCATTAATTAGTTTGGGAATTAGCATTAGTATGTTTGCGGTCATTATCTTTCTTAGCACTCAGAACATCTTCATACCGGGTATATCATTGTTAATGTTCAGTGCAAGCTTTCTAATTGGCCGGATGATCCAAGATATTTTAGAAATTACCACCGGTATCTTATCTAATCCAATTGTCACCCTTTTAGTAGCGGGTATCGCAATAGGACAAGCTTCATTTCTCATATTCTTTCACAAATCTATTCTTGCCTTCCTTGGAATCGTGATCTAAATAAAAAAGATATTTTATTTATTTATCGGATGTATTGGCCATTTAGTCCGTATATCCTCACTTTTTCTTTACTTTAAGTCCAAAAAGCTTGTTAGCAAAAACATCTACATCGAAAGGTCTCAAATCCTGATAATCTTGGCCAACACCGATATAACAAATGGGTTTACCGCCTGTCACGTGAGTAATTGAAAGTGCCGCACCTCCCCGAGCATCAGCATCCATCTTCGTGAGGATGACTCCGTCAATTCCTACCTTATCATTAAACTCTCTTGCTTGCTGAGCGGCATCATTCCCAGAGAGAGCATCCACAACAAGAAAGGTCACATCTGGTTGTGAAACGCGTTTTATCTTCTGCATCTCCCCCATAAGATCACGATTAGTTGCCATTCGCCCAGCAGTATCAATTAACACGGCATCAAAATATTTTGATTTGGCATGTTCAATTGCATCGAATGCAACTGCTGCTGCATCACCACCATACTTGCCTTGTATTAACTTGATTTTCAGTCTTTGCGCATGTTCTCGAAGCTGCTCTTGTGCACCAGAACGATATGTATCAGCAGCAGCCAACACAACCCTATAATGCGCATTTTTCAATAAATAAGCCATTTTTGCTACAGTTGTTGTTTTTCCAGTCCCGTTAATGCCCAAAAACAGTACTACTAGAGGATCTTTGTTCCCTTTCTGTTTTCTTTCTGCTAATAGATCAAGTAAATCAATTCTAGGGGATTTTTCAAGAATTTTTCTCACAGCGTGCTTTGCAGGCACACGAATGGCTTTTTTTAAGTCATTAAAACGTTTCAGACGTTGTCCTTTTACTTTCTTAGCAACATGATTACAAATATAATCGGCAACTTCAACTGCCACATCATTCTTAATCAGAATTTCGCGAAATTCGGTCAACGCCTTTAGGGCATTTTCTTCAGTGACCTCATAGGTCACAATTTTATTCAAAAAACTCTTGATGCCCTTTTGCAACTCGCTCATGATTTTATCGCCTTGTTCCTTGAGCTAAGGTCTGCAATAAAGCTTCTCTACGCATAAGTTCTGCTTCTAATTGTTTAATTCTTGACTCTACCCCTTGAATGACATTTTCTAATTGCTCCAACTGTTTTTCCACTTCGGATTTTGCTTTTGCATAATCCTCAATCACGGCCGCGCCTGTCCCAACTTTCCGCAGCACCTGATTCTTATCAGTAAGTTTCACTTCTAAGAAAATTGTCGGACCAATTTGTACTAAAATTTCATCATTGGGATGACTTTCTGCTAGTTCCGTAAGAACTTCTCTCGTGCCCCGTAAATCCTCTCGTAGCGTGATCATTGCCTGCAAAGTCTCTATTTGTGCCCGATATTCTCGGTTAAGAAGTTCAAGTTCATAAATAATTTGTTGTGCCTGCTGTTGTGCCTGCATCGTTCCAGTTGTTTGAGATGTACTCATTTTAATCCATCCATCCTTTAATTTTTAGCCTAAATTTTCACCATACAATCGAAACTCGTATGCTATTGGACAATGCGTGATCACATGCCTAGACATCATAAGGTCTCTCCCATCAAAGCCATACGATCTCCACCAAGGAAAAATCAACTATCATAAAAAGACTCCATGTTGCACTTCATTCTCGAAATGGAATGAGCAGCTCTTCCTTGTTAGCAGTGGCCATTTCCTTGATAAGAGGATTCTTGATATCATCTGGTGAAGTGATCTCTGTAACCTCTTTTACATCAATCATTCTTCTTTTAACACCGTGCCAACTTCCGATCAAGGAGTAAAATAATTCTATTGCATCTTCTGGTTTAGTTGCCCGGAATTCCCTTGTTATTTCGAATGCATTTCTTCCACCACGTTTAACAATAGCCTTTACACGATAGATTTTTACCGCACTACTCATCATCATTTCTTTCCTCCAAGCCAATATTGTTTCTTTTTTCTTATCTGACTTCTCTCGGTGCTTTTAAAAATTCACATTCAAGTTCGTGTAGTTCGTGATCTCAAGTCTCAGGCAGGCACATCCCCTTTCAATTTATTTCCTTTAAGTAGTTACCCTTTTAATTTATTTTACATTTCCTAAACTTGGAAATTGATCGAATACTTCAAGGTAATAAAACTTCCGTGATTTTGATAACTTCCATACCAGTTGTTCGATCTCCGCAAAGAACTCCTCTTGTCGTTGTCAGGATTCCAGCAGCCAACGAATCTTGGCCCATATTTACCGTGCCATTTCCTATTTCTTGAAGACTCAGATGTTTCTTAATTAAACGAAGATCTTCAGTAGTTGCTGCTGGAGTAACCAATGCTCCATAATTATTAGCCACACACAAAGACCCGACCAAGTCTGACTGAGCTATCTTACATTTTATTAAAGGAACTTTCAATACTGATTTCAAGATGTTCAAGGTATTACTATCGATGGTGGGTGAATACAATCCACCATAATCATTTACGAGAACAATGTTCCCCAAGGCATGAAAATGTCTAGTACGCACGACTGGAATATCAATAAGTTCCTCCAATAACTGATAGATATTAGGATCAAGAGCTGGAGACAGCACCAGTCCCTCTGAATTCATAACACCCAGGATGCCAATGATCCCCAATGGGGCATCAACGTGAATTATTTTGGTCCTTAAGGTTTTTTCAACAATTCTAGCTTCTTTCTCAAGAAAATACTTCGACAGAATCGTCATATTTTCCGAAGTCAGTGCAAATACGCCAATATTAGGATTGTTCTCGACTGATAGCAACTGAACAGACACTCAAAACACCGATTTTTTCATCATTATTATTTCATCACTCATTATTGTCTTTCGTTCCAGTTGATTCCACTGATGTAATTAGTTCTGGGACAATCCCCTTTCTCTCTTTCATTGCTTCCTCTAAGAAGACTTCCGCAGTATCTTCTTCGGTTTTTACCACTTTCACGCGAATTCTACGAGGTGGTTTCTGAATACCACGACTCCAAATGGCCTGATTGACTTTCTGATCAATGATTACGTTCTCAACCTTAGCATGTCGCTTGACAAAGTCTCTCAAGTGCTTGACGGCTCTAGGAGCACGCTTTTTCCTAGGAATCTTACTTCCATAAATTGTCTTACTAAATGATATGGTAAACGGAAATTCTTCAGTCGTGATTTCCTTATCTGACTCTGACATTCACT
>JAJRXH010000345.1 GCA_024276395.1 archaeon | reverse complement strand
TTAATCTCTTAGCTAATGCATTCCAACGCTTAAAGTCCTTCCCTCCTCTAAATTCATTCGGATTAGGTCGATATAGCATTCCAAACCAATACGCCAAAATCTGAACTGGGACAGTTGAAATCATTGGCATCACTCTTGGATCTAAAAAGGCTGGTAAAGGCAGAAAATCTACTCCCTCTTTGCCTGAATCCTCACCATAAATCATCACCGTTTTCACCTTTAACTCATTTAAAACGGGCAATACCTCCTGAATTCGATCTACATCTCGATCTGAAGACGGCAAAAAAACAACAACATCATACTTATTCAAGGACCACAAGTGAGTATGACAAAAATCTTCGATTGTGGTAGCAGTTGACTTTTGTGCATACTCTAAAAATTTATTTGCACCATAATAACTGACTCCCATTGTTGATCCATTCCCAGTAAAGTAAACATGAGAAAGTTTTTTCCATTTTTTTATTACCTTGAATACTTGTTGAAAATATTCATCAGAAACAAGGTCTTTAACCATCGGAATGGCAACTTGATTTGCCTGCTGCAAAGCAAAGTTACGTAATGTCTCCGAGCCAAGCATGTACAACGCATGAATGGTAGCTAGGAAAGTCTTAGTCTGTGGAACAGAATGATCATATCCAATCCATGCTTTAGTGGTTACTAACTTTTCTTGTACATGCCATCGATCTGAACTTCTAATGGAAATGTGATGATCGGATATCTTCGCTAAAGGAGATTCTGGATCATCAGTTACACCAATGATTTGAGCTTGGCGTTCCTTTGCTCTTTTCACGGCTTCAATCACACGAGGGGTCCTCCCAGAAGTGCTAATTGCAATGATGTAGTCATTCGCTACTAAAAATGGAGCCAAGTAAGTGCTCAAGTACATTGGATCTATATGGAACACCCGTCCTATCCCACTAGGAAGAAAAAAGTAATGACCACAGATCGCAGCGGCCAATGAGTCACCAGCACCCGTGAGAATTACCCGATTAGCGCTAGAAAGAGCACCAGCAACATCAACAATGTTTTGATGTTCCTCTTTCCACAAAGAAATTAATATCTCTGGTTGTTGTTGAATTTCTTTTTTCATCACGCTATATTTCATTTTTTTTCACCTATCAATCCATGTTTTAATTGCAGAACTTGTTATTTCAAAATGATGATACCAGACAATGAGCGGCAGCATCCTTAATGCGACTATTTAAAGTGGCTAGAATCATTGGTGTCCCATGAGAAGAAGATGCATCCACATCCTCATTGCGTCATGAGCTTCCATCACTTGACCATCTCGAGGAACGATTCCAATTAGGGGGCCCGTTAATGGATAACAATGACAAAGTCAAGCCAATCATCCCAAAGTTTCAAGCATTAGTTTTAGAAATTAGTGGACCTGTTTTGTATCTAAATCCCTCGCTGCCTCAAGTTTTTCAGAAAATTTTAAGAAATTACTGGAATGAATCAACACTTGATGAAAAAAACTTACCTCCTTTGACAATCTCCAGGGTAAGAAAATCCATCAATGCCGCTGAAAAATGGGTTATTTTAAGAAATTACAAGAAAGGAAGATTGATGAGCCCTTTCGAGCAAGAAAGGTATCGTAAAATCTTCTTTTCAGTACTAGGATTAAAAAAATCAAAAAAGCAAGAATTCTTGGACCAAATAATCTTACAAAAACTTAATCAACATCTATCATACCAGATACAGCCAGGAATCAACAAATTTTTACAATGGATTCACGACACGTTCAAGATACCAATCTTTCTAATTGATGATTGGGAAAGAGAATTTACGTTAAGTATCCTAAAAAGAAAAGAACTGTTATTTCCATTTTGTCGAATAATAACTAGTGATCAAATTGATATCGCTAAACCACACCCTCGATTCTTTGAAACTTTATTTAAGTCTGTAGAACCACGTCTCAGACCATCAAAAGTATTATATGTTACAGATAATCCCCATGAGATTCCTTTCGTGAAAAACCTTGGAATGAGACTATATTATCTCGATCTTCCAGCAGAAAGGGGATTTCACGTGTTTGAAACACCTAAATATCTTCAATTCCCGAAACCACTCGTTCCTGTCGGCAAAGATTTACAAGATCTAGTTGATTTCATCAAAGAAACGTTTCTTCAGTCAAAGATCAAGCAACAACAAACCAAATACGGACCAAAACTCGCGAAATCGTCACCTATAGAAAAAAGAACAAAAAGAACTAGAAGAAATCGGTATAAACAATCCAAGTAAGTGGAGGTCCCACTTAATGGAAAAGAATGATGCGATAAAAATAGGAATCATTGGACCATATCTAAGTTCTAGTGGAACAGTTACTCATGTCCGCACTCTAGTCCATGGTTTTCATCAAATTTCCAATGTAGATCCTATTCTCATCACCTATATCGAACCTAATGCCGTCGTTAACAAGTTAAAAGGTCCAAAACTCCACACAAATCGAAGAAATAGATATGTTTCTGAAATAGAGATACTGTTACCGTCATCAATGCCCGAAAAGTCAATCGAAAAAGAAGTCCCCATCCCCACGTATTTGTTCGAGGACTCCATCAACCCATCGTCATTTGACCAATTTTCTGACTATCTCAAGTACATCAGCATCCAAGAAAACATCACCGTATTGATGCCACAGATTAAACCATTCACCCTCTTTTGTTCTGTAATGGCAACTAAAAAAATCATCAAAGAAGGTTACCAGCCACCCTATCTCATCGGTGTATGGCATTCTAACTTTGGTTGGATTAAAGATGCCACTTATCACCTCACAATGGCAAGAATGGCAAGACCTTATGTAGATGCCATAATTCCAGTCTCTGAAAATGTTAAAAATGATCTGAAAAAATATTTAGGAGTAAAGAATAACGAATTACTCGAAATCATTCCTCCTGGGGGTATTAACGTTGCTAACATCCAGAAAGACCGTGAAGCATTAACAGTAACCCTGAAAAAAAGGTTCAACATCAATAATCAATACATCGCATTTTTAGGAAGGCATCTCTTCAATAAAGGTATCGATACCTTATTGAAAGCATTTAAAATCGTAAAAGAATCAAAGCAGGACATTTCCCTCGTGATAATGGGGTCTGGGCCATTTACCAATCATTATAAAAAAATGAAAGATGAATTAAATCTTAAAGATGTCATTTTCACTGGATATCTATCTGATGACGAGGTATATGCCCTTCTTCAAGGAGCAAGCTTGTTTTGCCTCCCATCACGATGGGAAAGTTTTTCCATATCCGTATTGGAAGCAATGGCCGCTGGACGACCTGTCATCTGCACGAATGTCGGTGGAATCCCATATTGGGTTGGAGACAGTGTAATTTTAGTTTCTCCAGACAATCCAAGCGAACTGGCCAAGAGTATCATTACCATTCTATCAAACAATTCATTAGCTAAAGAACTAAGCAAAAAAAGCTTACAAAAGGCAAAAGAATACGATTGGATGAGATTAGCAAGAAAAACCATTGAAGAAGTCCAGAAAGTGATTGTTAGGCACAGTAACGTCTGTTGGGATGACAAAACCTATGAATTTGGAGATTATCACTTTGATCCAAGAAAGGGCATCATAACAACACCTACAAGCCAAATGCTCATTCAAGACGATGCATTATTCTTCCCATCAGAGGCATTAGAGGCTGGAAATTACTTCATTCATCTGGAAACAGATTCTTCTTAATGTAACTCAATAATATTTCTACGTGTGATGATAAATAAGGAACAACCATCACCCTCTCACTTTTTTCTACATTCCAAAAGGGATTGTCACAATGTGGACATTTTAGCACTCCTTCAACTACCGAGTTCACCAATTGATCAAAACACTCAATACAAAGGGAATGCTTACAATTTCGGCAAATCTTTCTCTTTTTTTCTCCATATTGATACCTTTTCATATCAAAAATGCACCGATAATGACCCGATTCTTTCATCATTTCATTCTCAATTAGGGTATATATCTGTTGCTTGGCAGCTCCCGTGATACGATTTGCGAGAAGATGCCAAATCGCAATAGCTTTCTCACGGTTCCCAGCCTCTGAATATAAGTGCCCGATTTTCATTAAAATCCACTCAACTGGAAATAATGATGGGGCCTTGTTGTATATCTCTTCATACGTGAGGGCCAACACCTCTTTATTCACTTCTTCATCGCCAAATTTACCGGTAAATTTCAAGTGAGCAAGCACCAATGCCATATCTTGCAGAATGATGTGTTCTATCTTGTTTGATTTCAGAAATACATCAAATAATGTTCTCATCATTTCAATTAAATTCTGAACATCATTCTTCTCTAAAGAGATCGCCAATTGCTTTCTAAGTAATATTTCACCAACCTCAAGTGCTTGATCCCAGCATTCATGCTCGACGAACCAATGAAAAGACTCCTCTACTTCCCCTTCTTCCAATAGAATGTATCCAGCGTGGATGATATGATCTGGAGTATCTTGAAACTTCTCCAAGGCATTCTCTTTTTCAAATGAATTCGCAAGGCTAATAGAAAGCCTCAAAATCGCTTCCCAATCTCGCCTTTTTTTCAAATCCGCTAATTTTCCTTCTAAGACTTCCTTATCCAAACCATTACGATCAGAAGAAGATTCAACACGTTCAAAATCTAGAAACTCAACTTCACTTGAAACAGGCTCCAATTTTTGAAGTTTTATTGAATTGTTCAGAAAACCATGATTCTCAAGAGATGAGACTACCATTCTCAATGACTTGATGTTAATTTCATCGATGTTCAATGCTTCAAGTTCTTCAAGTGAGAAACTTTCAGCTAAAGTCAATTGATCTTTGTGAATCACGATTCTTGGTGAAAGAAAAACCGCATTCGATCCCCATCGTTTTCTTAACATCGCCTCAAGAACTGGTACATCCAGTCCCATTCTTTTCGATAACACTACCAAGTCAATAACGCCAAGAGATGCCAATGTTGGCAAGTGAAGGAGGCTATTATTACTAAAGAACACGAATTCATCGAAATCCAAAGGATGAGTTTTAAGAGCACGTGCCCTGATTTCTTTTACTTTTATCTTCAACCAGGGATAATTTTTCCAATTTGCCCATCCCCTTGTTGTCGCTAGTTGAAGAAGATTATCAATCTCTCTATTCTTAAAAATCTCGTCCAACACTAGAGGGGAAACTGCTCCTTCTAGATTTCCTTCAAACCGGCGAAGATAGTAAGTAGTAACTTTTCGATTCAAAAAAACTGTTCTATAGTAAACTAATAAATTTAACAATAAAAATGCATAAATGCAGAATATCATTAACGCCTCAATAATCAATCCGTTACCCAATAAAATGACGAAGGAAGACCATCCCAACAACACTGAGAACACCACCAGGCCAACCAAGACACCAAGCAGCAAGAGATAAAGAAATAAGAAGATAGGAACGAATTGGATCGTAGATACCAAAAATGTAATAGAAGAAGGAAGTAACGAAAGTGACACGAATCCTGAACTAACAATAGATAAGGAAACTGCCAGCTCAAAGAAAATTTTCAAGACAATCCTCTTGTTTTCAATCAAGAACACCATTTCCTTTAACATGAAATCCTTACTTACCATAAAATAAATGACAACTAGTATCAGCAAGACAACGATAAATCCCGTAACAAATGCACTCGAATCTATTTTTATCGGAAAATTATTGTTAACTGATGGAGAAATAACAAATCCTTCATTGCTAGTGAAAGTTAAAAACGAGAACACTGTTAATGATAATACTAACAAGAAACAAGTTATGATGAGATATTGAAACATTCTTTTTTGGTGCTTTATTCTCCACAAAAGTTCGAGACCTTCTCCCAAAAAACGAGACAATTCCCCTCGAGTCGCATCGAAATGCTTTCTAAATGACTTGGCACGATACCTCACTTGAAACCAACAAGAGAAGAAAAATAGTAATGAAAGTAAAATCAAGCTCGCTAACAAGCTAGAAGCTTGATCTGTGAAAGGGATCTGAAAAGATAAGACAAAAAAAAACAAAAAAAACAAATAGCCTCCAGTTACCACTAGAGGAATACCAAGAAGTAATGATGCGACGATTAATTTGAGATGGAGCGCCTGTGAAACTCTCATTGTATGGTCAGATATACAATTTGAACAGCAAATAAAAAAGATTTTCTGCAACAACCCATGTGTTAAAAAAAGGTGAAAGGTGAATGAGACTCGAGAACATCCACTAATCTGGAGAAAAAAACCATGGTAAAATGCCCAAGATGTGGAGCTGATGTTCCACCATTCCGTTTTTGCACGAATTGTGGCTCACCATTGGAAGGCACCAATCAACGAGAACAAAAACAAGAAATTTCTTCAGAAAACGAGAGAACAAGAGTTTCGGAACATCTCATCACTCCCCCTAATATAAAAGAGAATATCATAAGAACAAAAGAGGAAGTAATCAAGTGTCCCTTATGTCGCGAAGATGTACCAAAATCACATTCGTATTGTTACCTATGCGGAGCTAATCTCCACCCAGAAGCAACCCACCGCGAACAAGTCCTAGATTTAAAGGTATGCCCACATTGTCGCAAGACAAATTCACCGGGTGTCGGTTTCTGTATGCACTGTGGTCTGGTATTACCTACTGGAAAAAAGAATACCATTACTCAATTGCTTCAAGTGTCACGAACTGCCCCCGTGATGACCGTGGAAGATTTTAATAACTTTGAACTGAACATCATACCAACTCCTCCCATTGATCCTGAAATGCAAGTGCAAATACTCAAAGGGCTATCCATGGGAAAAATTATGGACCACCATCTCAAAAATACCCGAGCTGAATTTTCATCTTTCTTTGAAATTTCCATCCCTGGAAAACAACAACGAAATCTCGGTCTTTTTACGCCATTCATTGGAACAAACATTATTCAATTTTTAGCTGGATGGATCATCATTTTTAGTCTACTATTGGGATGGTTTTTTACTCAAGATGATTTTATTAAGTTTTTTGACTTCAATTTACTACTACAAACTAACGGAATCACCGTGATCCTCCTATTAGCTGGAATTTCATTTTACGTGATGTGGATTCAATTTCTTCCCTCGGCCATGGCAATTCACTCCTTTTATAAGAAAAGCGGCTCCATACTCCAATTTCGACTGAATTTCCAACAAGTTACTTTCTTGATTTTTCTTAATATGATCATTTCTTTCCTTGGATTCTTTCCCATGCCATTGATTTTCAGACTAGGAATGCTAGACTTGACCAATACGGTTGATCAAAACAAGCTGCAAAAGGAGGACCTAAAAAGATTACAAGATGCCCTCGGAGACGGGATATTATTATCAATAGTTTTCATCATCGCCCAGGCCATGGTAATGCTCTCTTTATTCGGCTTTCCAGGAGTGATGAACTCCATAATGACCTTAGAATTTAGCAGCGTGGAGATGGATTTCTTCTTTGAAATGACAATGTTATTCGCCTATGGTTTCATCTATTTTACCGGCTTATTTTTTGTTTTTACCTTTCCCTCTGTCAAGGACATTTACGTTCAATCATTCATGAAAAGACATCGAGCAACATATATCTTCACGTGGGTCCTCTTGCTCATAATTTTATTCCACATATTCTCATTACTCGGAGAAATAATCATTTTTTTCTAAATTTGAACGAAGAGAGGGAAAGAAAAAGAAGGACTTATTGTCAACTTCGACATCATCAAATTCGTCATTTCAGCGATTTTATGGATCTTCTTTCTTTATTAGAGCCAATCATAACCGATTTTCTTGGACTTTGCTTCAAAAAATGCAAGATGTTTCTCCCTAAAGCCTCAAAAGCCTCATCAACATTCAGACCATCTTTAGCGGATGTCTCAAAATAAGGAACAGATATACCCGTCATGTCGAGCAGTTCAGTCAATTCTACTGCCAATTTCTCTCCTAATTCAGGTGGAATGCTCTCTGAATATCGCGATCGAAGATCTACCTTGTTTCCTAATAACACTAGTGGCACGTATTGCTCATCATTGTTCTCATGAAACTCTTTAACCCACATCTTAACATTTTGATAAGAACTCATCCGGGTGACATCATACACTAGCAAACCACCCAAGGCGCCCCGATAATACAAACTCCGAACATGTGCAAAATGCTTCTGACCAGCCAAGTCCCATATTTGAAATCTAACGGTTTGACCATCAATGTTCGTAGTCTTCACGGCAAAATCCGCACCAATCGTCATCAAGTAATTAGAACTCAAGTTTTTTCCCAGGTAACGTTCTCGCAACGATGTTTTTCCTACAGCCCCGTCTCCTAATAATACCACCTTGAGAAGCATCTGTCACTCACCTAACAGTCTTCAAGTTACTGATAGGAATCACATATAATAAGGCTTCCTAATTAACGCATATTTTATATCGCGCTCCTTGATGGCCAGTTGAAAACAACAACGTTTAAACAGTACCATCTCATACATCAACATTTTCCCCTGGAACTAGGTAGATGAAATCAAATCATAATCAACTTGGAAACTAAAAATAATTACTTCACGATAGGAGAAATTAACGATGAAAGCATTAGATTTTTTCTTTAATCCCAGAAGCATTGCCATTGTCGGTGCCACGAATGATCCTAAAAAGCTTGGATGCGAACTAACAACAAATATCTTCCAAACTACTAATAAAATTGATGAAAAGCAGCGACCACACTTATTCTTGGTAAATCCCTCAAAAAAACAAATTAATGGACTACCATGCTATCCAAATTTATCAAAGCTCCCTGAAACCCCAGATCTTACTTTAATTGTTGTCCCTACAAAGCACGTGCTCTCAGTCATCAATGAGTGTGCATCCATTAATACCAAGGCTGTGATCATCATTACTGCAGGATTTGGAGAAATTAACAAAGAAGGAACACGCATGGAACAAGAATTCTTGAAAATTTCACGAGAATCAGGGTTTAGAATAATTGGGCCAAACTGCGTGGGACTCATCAACATGGATCTACCTTTGAATGCATCCTTCATTAAAACTCCGCCATTTGGAACAATTTCAATGATTTCACAAAGTGGTTCCTTCGGTGCCGCTAACATTTATCGAATGCATAGCTTGGGAATAGGTATCCAAAAATTCGTCAATCTTGGTAATGCCATTGATGTACAACCTCATGAAATCCTAGAATATCTCGCTTTCGACAAAAATACCGAAACAATTGGACTATACCTAGAAACTCTTAAACATGGAAGAAAATTTTACGAAATAGCAAAAAGAACAACCGCCAAGAAACCAGTCATCATCCTCAAAGCCGGACGAACTGAAGAGGGACAAAAGAGTGCATCATCCCATACGGGAGCATTAGCAACTGATTATAGAATATTTGAAGGAATGACGAAACAATCACGAATTCACTTGGTATCTGATGAGGTAGCGTTTCAGGCAGCTCTTAACACGATGTCGCGTTCGACAAAGCTACCCAAGGATTATAAAGTCGGAATCATCACTAATGCTGGTGGACCAGCGGTTATTCTATCTGATCTCCTTGCAGAAAAAGGAATAAAACTCGCTGATCTTGGAAAAAAACCCAGAATAATAGATGAAATCCTAAATCCCTTAGTAAAATGGGCAAACCCACTGGACCTCATTGCTACAGCTAGGAAAGATGAATATCGAGTCGCAACTCTAGCGCTTCTAGAAAATTCTCACGTTGACATTGTTGTAACTTTATGTGTTGTGCCAACTTTTCTCCAAATGTCCCCAACAGAACATGCTGAGGGAGTAATTGAAGCAACTCGTAAATTCCGAAACAAGCGACTTCAACAAAAACCCATCATCATGGGTTGGCTTGCTGGAGATATAGCAGAACAATCAAGACAGCTAGCAATCAATGAAAATATCCCCTTCTTTACCTCGATCGGTGAAGTGGTCTCTGCTGTCCATGTATTAACTTATTACATCAAAAAAAGAAAGCAAGAACTAAAATAGAAAAATATCAAGGGGTATTAATCTACCCCTACTTCAAACTCATTCCTTCAAGAATTCGCAGACGAATCACTGCATTAGCTTGATGTTTTTCTCTTTGTAACTGACTTTTAAGAACATGATTCATTAACTCCTTGGTCTTTCTCATATTTGCTACCTCCATGGTATTTTCCATGATTAACATTGTCTTCATCCTTTAAAAATGTGTACAAAATATCAAAACTTGACAGAGAAATACATATTACAAAAAAACATTCATTCTATTACATATAATGTAATAATTACTACGATAATAAAGATGTTTACATGAAGAATGTCTTCGGAAAACATCCACCCTGTAACCATGGCGTCACGAGAGTTAAAAGAGAAAAAACAAGCAGCCACACTCCACCTATCATTCAAAACAAATTGGCGAATTTTAGTCATATTCTTTAGTTAAAATTTACTAAATTAGCCTCATTTTTTACATAAATGTCTTCATTAATACTGCTCGTGGTATTCTATTTAGTAAATGATTAGGTCCACAAGAAACACCAAAATGAAGAAAAGTCTCAAAAAGTCCCGTGTCAGTTGCAATCATAGAAGAAAAAACGAGAGCATCACTGACGGTGAACCCACAGAACCCCATCAAAAACTCACTTCTTGGTGCACCTTGATGAAGAGAGTAATAAGATTGTTTGGACATTCCAATAGAGATTCACAAGCGCCAAAAACACTCTCGAATGACCTTCAGCCATCCCAGCTTGAAGAAATAACGACTCCAGCAACAGAAGAAATACTTGAGAATAAGATACGAGAAATAAAGTGTCTGCTTGAAAAAAATGGCAAAAAAAACCAAAAAACGGGAAGAATATTACAAATCATTGACTTACTCATCACGTCAGGATTATTGAAGATACTTTTCCGTAAAGACAAGAAATTGTTCAGCAAGATTGTTAAATTTCTCGAAAGAGAAGCTAACAACACGAACAACCCCGAGTACATGAACATAAGAATGACACTCGTTACTTTAAAGCATTTGACGGGAGATAGAAAAGTCTTTCTTCGATTTCTAGGGCAGCTAGAAAAAAATAACAAATACCACAATGAAGCAGCAATTTTACGTCTAGCCCTTGAACAAGGCTGGAAACCCTCGCGAGGACGAATCATAGTTGATTGCATTGTCAGTTGTGAAAACTGCGGAAAAAAAAGGAAGGTTGAACGAATTATTTCACCAACACAAATCAAGGAATTTTACTTGAATCCTTGTGAATCTTGTGGAGGCACCAATTATGTGCTCGCTCGTATAAATGGTCAAAGTGTCATTCAATGGTCAAAACAGCAAATCCTTGACAAGAAATGATACACTGTCGTTTTTATCCTTTAGCAGCATCTTCCTGGAAGATTACCCTTAGATTCATCTAATTTTCGTTCTTTTATTACCTTTTCATCCAAATATCGAGAGTTTCCGTTTTGTTTCTGATGATAAAATGGATAACAAATTCCCATTTTCTTTCCCTCTTCACCTCATATTGCTCGAGATGAAACGCAAAATAATATAGAACATACTAAAAAGGGGAAGGAAGAGGCCAAAAAAAAACAAACCACGCCTTGTTGGCATTGCCATTCGTGCTTGTCGCCTTTCTCCTACCCCACACTACCTAGAAGAAAATTTAGGCGACACGTGTTGTCATACCTGTAACTGTAATCAATCTCATTAAGGGGTAGGAGGAGAACATTAACTTTACCTCACAAAAAATAGCAATTTTCATCTAGATGGCAAACGCATAGAGCAAAGCTAACTGCTTTACTTTCCAAGTCAGATAATCATCTTTCATCTATATATAGGTTCTCTTCTCCAAGCTGATGTTTCTGAATCTCTCGCATGACTTTATCAAGAAGATAGCCAGATGCAGGAAGATCACGAGCAATCAACTCAAGTTGTTCCTTAAATTCTCTAGTAGGAGTCTTAAGATTCTCATAAAATTCCTTAGATGGAGGGGATTGCCGATGTAGTTGTTTTCTATCTACTTCTAAAAGAGTTCTTGGAGCTTTTACAAGATCAGCCAAAGAAAAAATTTTCTTTGGATCAATTCCAACTTTTTCCTTTAATATTTTCTCCCAATCAGAAGTTCTCAAGAAATGATGCTCAATGATGACTGTTGGAACCAAATCATACACTTGTCGAAGATTACGCAAGGATTGAACTATTTCTTCTTCCTGAATTCGAGGGTGATAAACAGCTGGACCATCAATTAGCACGTAATCTGGACTTTCTTGTTGGATGAATTCCAAGACTTCATGATGTCCAGGCCCAGATACATCTGATGTATACAACCATTTCCTGTTACCATCAGAGATGGAAAGAGCAACTACTGTCCCCATCTTTGTCTCAGAAGTGCCATGATAAAGAGGCGCCGAAAAACGCACTTCCGTGTCTCCCACGGAGAATGAATTGCCATCAGCAGGCCTTACATCAAGCAACTCATTCTTCCATAGCCAATAAGCGCGCTTCCTCTGGCTATAATTCACGGTATCTGTCTTTTTTGCCCAAACTATCTTATTACTATAAATGGTAGTCGCAATTTCCTTGTTGCTGAATTCATAAGCCCTTGGCCAAGGCAAGGAATAATGATCTGCATGATAATGGGTAACAGTTACGTGATTCGCTATGGTCGCAGCGGCAAGAATGATCTGCCTGCTCAAATACGAAATTGCCACTTCTTTCGGATGAGGTGGAAGTCCATATCTTCTTGGTCCCAAAGATACGGATGCATCAACTAGAATAATTGTATCCGTGGTAATGACCAAATGACAAGAAGATCTCGTACCTAATGATTCACAAGCCAAGGGCAAAACTTGAATCAACTTACGCACCCCTAAAACAACAATCTCACATGTTTCATAATATTACTTTTTTTAATGCACGTTTTGATACATATAATGAGAAAGCAAATTGAGAGTAGAATTTATTCTCGATGTTACCACAACAAAATCTGGAAAAGATTCCCAAGAGGTCTAATTAATGGAAATCATACATCAAGAACCAATTTTAGATCATCATCTCATCTTGATTATTCTGAAGAAGAATGAATTAAAACAATGGAAATCAATTGCTAGCTTTTTCCTCGATCAAGGAATGATCATCAAGGATCTCACGATGCAAGACCAAAATGAAGGTCAACCTTCCATTAAAATTCTTCAGTGTATTCACAGGAATGATCCAACCAAATTTCGTAACTTCCTGAATCATCTTCTAAACTCAGAAACCTCCCCAAGAACGTCCAATATATCGTCATTCCAACCAAAAACGACGGAATCAAGTAAACAATTCTTCAACAGCCTGTTTTCTTCACATTGCAACGAAGTTGCTACAGCATCTTCCCTTAAGGTAGTCCTTCCACTCAACATTGCCAAGGATAACTGGCTAATGGTAATGAAAGACGATGACCAGTCAAATAATCCATTAAACATCCTCGAAGTTTCATTTTTGGACGAAAAGAAACTTTTCATTCAAGAAATGATCTATCGGATTCGAGAACTTCTTGATCTCAATCAACTACGCTATCACGTCTGCAAGAATCTCCCAGAAGAGATCACGAGAAAAGCAGGTTTCATTAAAGGTAAGAAAAGGTTGAATTTACTCTTCCTAGAATATCCACCTAGTACAATCAATTTAATTTCCATTCTTAAGTTAATTCAGTATGATATCGATCCATTCCGACAACAAACGTTTTTAAGAGAATTTTTTATAATGCTAGGAAGATCTCAATTCTATTGTTATTGGTTAGGACAGTTCGACCTTAATGACAGCATCCAAATTGATCCTCTTAGATTAACGTGCTATTTCACTAAGTTAAAACAATTCTATTCACCCTTAAGCAATACCATTCTTCTTCAAACCTATCAACAAGTCGAAATGATTTTAACAGCAAGAGACAATAATGATAACCCTGATGCTTTAAACCTCACTGCAGAATGGGATTACTTTCGTGAGGGTTTACGACTTGGAGCGACACGACTTCAAAATATCTTAGAAAACAATGACGTGAAAAAAGAACTCCTTTTTCTCTTGAAAACTTATCAGCATACCTTAAGATTTCCTTCTGACAGATTGGAGAGAATGCTTGATCCATCCTCATGGTTCAAAATCTACTAATAGGATACCCTTGCACATTCACATTCCTTGTTGGTCAGAGGAATGAGGATTAATGACCTCCGGTTGTTGCAGCCACAACTTAAGAAATCTTCTCCAGCACTAATGCAAGTAATTGCTCCTTAATTTCCTTAAGAAGATCCCCATTCTCCCTTTCATCCAACAATGATGCGTATGCTTGAAGGATTTGAATATTTACTAAGAATGAATACGCTGAATCAGCAACAAATATCAATTCCTGAAGTTTTTGAAGACTACGATCCATATCAAGACTACTTTGCTCAATTTTTTCTCTAATTTTCTCATTCACGGTTTCCGATGCGCGAAGATGAACAATTTCTAAAGCTGCACTAATAGACAATAGATAAACCATTTGTAGCTTTGTCTCTTCGTCTAAGGAGATCTGAAGATAAGGAATGCCTTTCTGATGAAGTTTCTCTTGAAACTCATCAAGATCAATCCTAAAAAATCGTGCCAATCTTTCTACGGCTTCATGGTAAAGATCATCTGACACAACACCTTCTGGATAAGGAAACAACTGCAGCAGCTTATTTGCCATTTTTCTAATAATTCTCCCAGAATTCGGGACGGT
>JAJRXH010000344.1 GCA_024276395.1 archaeon | reverse complement strand
AGTTATCCTATCTCGTGATATGATTCGCCAATCTTATCCTCTCATCAACGGTTCTTAATAGTTGCGATTGTCTAGCTACTGAATCAATGATTTGCAATGCCTAGTGAACTCTTTTGTTCATCAAATGACCAATCAGTATGAAAACCATTAATTTTTTCTGCCAGGACTCCGTGTCGAGTTGCCACCATTTAGTTGCCATTGTTTACGCGTCGTGTAACTCGCCAGAAGGAGGTTCTTGTCATGCCAGTCACCAATTCACGGGGATTCAAAATTTCTTTTGTGAGGACGACGCGGGCTCCATGGAATGTCAAGAATTTCATCGCGTGAGAAGTGATGGCATTCCTGTGGATGTGAAGAAGTTTTTAATCACGTGAACGAGGTACCTTCAGACGTGATTGCAAGGTTTTTTCTACGTGATGTTGAACATGCGTGATGGTACGTGATTGCTTCCCGTGCTCGATTCCTTGTCGGTAGTTTGCTAGGTTCGTGAGATTAGTTTTTCACATCCAAGGTAGATACTGCGCAATGGTGGATACGTGCATTGGTTCAAAAATCTTAGTCGAAAAAATAACGAGTGAATGTGATGCTTTTATAAAAAATCCCAAGCAAAATAGTGATAAAGAGAAGCATTCTTGCATCGTGAATGAAAAAAAGTGTTAGAGGTAATTTTTTAAATCAATTCTTTCAACCTAAACTTGAAAAAGAGAGAAAAGGTGGAAAATAATAGCATGTTTCATTTCGTGCGTGCCATAGAAGAAAAACAAGTGAAAATCATCTTTTTGGGTGATGATAAAGTAGGTAAAACATCAATCATCCGAAGATTTGCCGAAAATATCTTTCGAGAGCGATATAAACCGACATTGGGGGTACAAGTTTTCACGAAAGAAAATTATGAATACCCCGCTAATTCTAATCAAAAGATTCTCATCTACTTGTGGGACATAGGGGCTCAAGAGCTCTATGAATTGGTGCGTCCTGATTACTATGTTGGTGTTTCAGGAATTGTATTCGTTGGAGATGTGACTCGCCCTGAGACAATTGAAAGAATTAGACACTGGGCCAATGAAGTAAAACAACACGTGAAATATCCACATGGATGGGCTGTTGCATTAAATAAAATTGATTTGATAGGAGAAGAGGAGAAAAAAACAACAAAACGAAGAAGAGAGGCCTTGCTGGAATTAATTCCAGAAAAAATGCGTGATTCTGAAAAAATTTTCTTTACATCGGCCAAAAATGATTTACAAATCATTGAACTGATAGATTGTGTCCTCTCTCAGATCATCAAGTAAGCCCAACTGAATAGAATTGGAGATTCTTTGTTACTAGCACGAAGTTTGGTAATATTAGTCTGTCAGAGTGTTTTTCCTTTTTGTTCACGTTTCTGTCTTTTTAATTTATTTTTCTAATCTCTTTTAGTATGATTGGTTAAAATCCAAATAATTGGACGAAAAGTATTAGGATGACGATGAATAAGACTGATGAGATTAGCATCAAGACTGTCATGATTGCTGGAATTTTCCACCCGCTCCAGCCAATCTTTCTTCCAGTTCTCTTAGCAAGAATGCTAATGCCGATGACGTTACTTGGTGCACCGATGGGCGTAAAACCACCACCCAGGTTGGCACCAATGACGAGGGCCCAGGCAAGTACGAATGCTTGTTCGTGAGTACTGGCTACTGAATTCACGATGGGTGCCAAGGCAGCTGCAATGACGATGTTATCTACTATTCCAGATAAAATTGAACTTAAGATCAAGATGACTAGGGCGGCAATGAAAATGTTATCGTCCATGAGATACCTAATGAGGGTTGCAAGAGTCGCAATGACGCCCACGAGATCAAGAGCCGTAATGACCACGAATAATCCCGTGAAGAAAGCTAGCAATGGCCAGTCGAGAGCCTTCAACGCTTCATCAAAATCAACGCCACTTACCAAGAGCATTGCTACCGCTCCAGCAACACTAATGGTCATGATACTTAGGCCGATCCAAGAAGATAGGAGAAATAAAATGACCATCGAGGTCAAGATGATGGCCGTGGAGATGAAGAATTGCTTGTCCTTGACAGCAGCCCATTCATCAAATTCTTGAACGATTTTTGCTCGTTCTTTTGGGGAAAGGCTTGGCTTGGGAAGTTTAAGTAGAATGAGAAAGGCTCCTAATGAAATGATGACTAGATACGTGGCGATGACTACTCCTACTTGGAGAAATTCCACGTACGAAATGTTCAGTTCCGTCCCAATGATGATGTTGGGGACGGATGACACGAGGGTATAAAGTCCACCAACATTCACCAATACCATTTGACTGATGATGTACGGGTGTGGGTCATAATCAAGTCGTTCGCACGCTAGAATCGTGAGAGATGAAGAGATGAGGATGGCTGAGATGTTATTAACTACCACGGAAAGTGCCACGGAAAGAATTCCCATGTATAATAGGAGTCGTTTTGGATCTCCACGTGTTAACTTGAGAATCTTGATCGAAATGTAGTGGAATAGTCCGCTTTTCAAGCCCACATCCACGACGAGAAGATTTCCCACGATGATGACAAGAATCACGATATCACCGGTCATGTGCTCGATGAGGATATCTTCCGTGATGAGGGGAGTAAAATCTTTCGTGAGAAAGCGCGTGCCCCAAGCGGCAATGAGAACGAGAACTCCCCCTAGGAAAGCAGCAAAATGCTTGTTCACGCGATGATCAATGATGAGCCAGTAAGTAAAGATGAAAATGGCGATGAAGATGACCATGATTTCAAGAGGGGCTACTGAGTTTTCAACCATGAGAATCACCAGCGTTTCTTAATTCATTACCACTTGCTCCCAAGAACAAGAGATCATTCCTTGAAGATGAAAATTTTCGTGTTTTTTACTAGGCGACTAAGCATTTCCGTTTCGACATCCAGAGATACATCCGTGACATCCCGTGAAAAGACCATCAAGTACATGGCCTCGTGTTTTTCGATGACAGATCGAATGCTACCAATGACAGAACCGGATGCGATTTCTAGAGTGATTTCCTTGACATGTGGACGGACAGTAGCAATGACCCGATCAGCTAGTGCTCTCATGCGTTCTTTTAGCATTTCCTCCAACGAAATGGGCTCTGGTTCAGTGGAATTAGCTCCTTCATCAGATGTGGTTTTCATATCGGCTTGAATCATCTTGTATAGTTCCAGTAGCTTGGTGTCAATTACTGCGACCAAGATTACGATGCTTCGTTCATCGCAGAATTGAATCAAGCGTGATGCTAGGTTTGTCATGTGCTGTGGTTGAAAATAAGCGACGACCGTGTGTTCTTTCCCCTCTGTTTCAGGAGGAACCAGTAGGAGAGGTAAGGATTTTGGTGCCTTACGAAGAAGCTGTTCCACCTCACTTCCTAACGTGTCCTCAGTGATATCTTCGCCGTGTTCTAGCTTGAACATAGGGATTGGGACTACCAAGAGCCCTAATTCGTGTGATTGATATTGAATGATTAATTCATCGATGAATTTCTTTTTTTTCTTCAGAAAATTTTCAATTTCGTTCGAGACCTCTTCAATGGTAGGAATGGTCATGGAACGTGAAGAAATAGGCAGGTCTTCATTCTTGAAAAAATCTTTGACAGAAGAAATGAGGACTTTTTCTTCCGTGATTGCACGGTTCAAGACTCCCATCAAGTCTCTTAGATACTTGACTCGATGATAAACCAGTATTTTTGCTTTCCATTTTCGTGCAAGCACGCTGACCGCTTTCAAGACGAATTGTGAGCCTGGAGTCATGATGCATCCAATGTTTGTCGGGGGTGGACGTTCGGTGATTTCTAGTTTTGGCACGACGGCCCTCTTGAACATCCAAAAAACTTCGTCTTGTAATTGATCTGATGACATCTATCATACAACCTCCGTTCAACTGTGGTGGAAATCTGGTTGCATAAAAAGTTTTCCTTGTTTGTGGAACATCGCGTGTTGGCATTTCTCAATGCCTTCCATTTCATGGATTTTCCGTGATATCAGTTTCTTGTTGGATATTTTTACTATTTTTCACATTAAATCATGAAGATTTTTTACTAAACATCACATTCACGATTAATTCAAGAATGGTGAGTTTCAATGATTCTCAAGAATGATCATGAGATAGAAATGATTCTCTAAAATAAGAATGATTGACCTTTTTTCCTTATTTAATGCCTCCAAAGTATTCATTTATAAAAAAGAACTGTCAATTATTTAACATACTTTATAAAAAAGTCAAGAAAACGTTGAACTGGGATACTTTCCCATTTCTGAAGGATTTGTGTAGAGAGAGGATATAAATGTCAAAGGATGCATCCGTGATAGATAATTCTCATCAGATGAATGTGGGATCTGTTAGTTCGCTTTCCTTAATATCAAGGGTCATAAGAAAATTAAACAGTTCCCGTTTTCGATACAAGACACTTGCTTTGGTCATACTCACAACCTTGCTTAGCATCACTTTATTGTCTTCATTCTTCATCTTTGTCGTCTTTCCTAATCAAGTAGAGACGAAAGTCAATCAGATTCAAGATGATCTACGATTTCTTGGGAAGAATTTTGAACGGGAACTCAATCTTTCCAAGGATCACGTGTTCGTGTTCTCTGAATCGAGTTTTTTCAGGCAATTGATTTCTCTCACGACTCAGAACAGTGCTGAATACGAATCGAGTCTTAATTTAACGCGTCAACAATTCGTGGATTTAGCGACTCATTTAGAGCTTCTCATCGAAGCACGTTTTATCAATAGCACGTTTCATGAAATCATTGACATTGAAAGAGAGTTAGATGAGAATGAAGTAATTTCTAACTTGGAAGAGGAACTCGCACCACCATTGTTTCAACCAATTTTTCTGGACGTGAAGCAAAACTTGAAACAAGGAGAGATTTATGTTTCTCACATCTATTTAGATCGAGAGAATCTTACACTTCCAGTCATTACATTTGCAACGCCAATTTATGATGATGCTAATCAATTTAAAGGTGTTCTGGCGTTAACTTTCCAAGTTCAACCAATTTTTGATCAAATGGTAGTTCGAATGCGGGAGTTTGTATCATCTAAGATTGACTTGGCAATGATCGATACAAATGGAACCTATCTCTTTAATACTGGAGAATCACAATGGACAAGCTCTGAAAATGGTGGAAATGGGGTCACTCTGTTTGACTTGAATCCTGAAATTCCAGATCATTTTCTTGAGCATCGTGAAGATTACGTCAAGACAGGTGGCATGTTTTCTTTCGCTGGAAAAATTTACGTTCATGCACCATTAGACATTGATTTTAGTGATGATGCTTTTAGCTTGCATCTCGTGCTTTCGGTGCCATCCTTCGTGCTGTTATCCGATGTTTATTCCTTGCTCCTTTCGGCTATTGGATTCATCATTTTGGCGGGTATCTTGGGAGCCGTGGGAACGGTTTTAGCCGCGGAATATGGGCTCGTTCGTCCATTAGAGCGACTTCGCGGCCATGCCAAGCGCCTGAGCGAAGGTGACTTGCGAATTGCGCCAGAATTAATTACAACTCGTGGTGATGAATTAGGGCAGTTACAAAACCAATTCCATCAGATGGTCGAAAACCTACGCGAATTATTAAATACCATGGCTGAATCAAATGATCTCGTGACGTCT
>JAJRXH010000343.1 GCA_024276395.1 archaeon | reverse complement strand
TTCAATCTATTCACGAATTAATTCAACTTTGGGAGTGCAATGGATGGTAAAATTGAGTCTTGGCGTTCAAATTGCATTTAACTTTGCTGTACTCGAAGCTAAACATCTTCGTCATAAATACATCGAACCTGAGCATCTTTTCATCGGTACATGTAAAGTCGAAGATTTGCTTTCTTCTGATTCTCCTCCCCTTGAGAAAATTGATAGCAAGCAATGGGAACAGTTTAGAACGGAAGTGAGAGAACTTAGTGAAATCTTTGAGAAAAATCATTTCGATTGCAAGAAAGCTCGACGAACCTTGCGGAAAATCATTGCGTCCTCGCATGAGTTGGAAAAAGGGACTTTTAGTGGCCATCGAAGTTATTCTTGTCGTGAAGTCTATTATATTGCTGGGAAAATAATAGACAGTTTAAAAAAAGAGGCCATCACGTTACTTCACCTTACCTTGGCCATTTTACTTCACGTTTCGCCATTACTAGATACGTTAGTCATTGAATTAGGGATTGATTTGAACTTGCTGGTTGAAGGAATTGTTGGAGTAATTCTAAAGGATAAGACAGTTTTTTTTGATGGAAAATTTTTAAATGGCCTTTCATCAAGAAGAGCATTTGTTTCAAGGTCAAGTCATCAATTTGCAGGCTCGAGCGACCAGAGATTGGATCTTGAGAAGTTCGGACGAGATCTAACTAAGTTAGCGAGAGAAGGAAGGTTAGATCCTGTCATTGGAAGAGAAAAAGAGATAAAGAGCTTGGCACAAGTTTTGATTCAAAGAAAGAAGAAGAATCCCTTATTAATCGGAGAAGCTGGAGTAGGAAAAACTAGCATCGTGGAAGGTCTAGCACAAAAAGCTGCATCCCCTAATGCACCAAAATTTCTTAGGAATCTACAAATAATAGAGATAAATCTTGGATTGCTTGTTGCAAATACAAGATATCGTGGTGAGTTTGAAGAAAGATTAAATTTACTGATTAAGGCTGCAGAGACTAATTCCGATCTCGTATTGTTTTTCGATGAAATCCACTTGATTGTTGGAGCTGGCGCAACCACTCGCCATGGAATTGATGTTGCTAATATGCTTAAGCCTGCCTTAGCGCGGGGTGATATCAAGTGTATTGGTGCTACCACGACCACTGAGTACCGTAAGACGATTGAAAAGGATGGTGCATTGACACGGCGATTCCAAGTTATTTGGGTTGAAGAGCCCCCACCTCAAGATACCTTGAAAATTCTTAAAGGTCTAAAGCCCCAGATTGAAGACCATTATGGAGTTGTCATTGATGATGAAATATTAGAATCCACCATAGAAATGACCATTCGTTATTTACCAGAGTTAAGACTTCCCGATAAGGCAATAGATGTAATTGAACGGACCTGCGCGCGAGTAGTTGTCAACACGCTGTCATCTGATGAGAATGATAGTGAAAATATAAGAAAAGAGCTCACCATTATGGATGTCTGCGTAGTTATAGCAGAGCTAAGTCGCTTACCACTCGATTCCATTAGAAAACTTTCCATTGATACACGAGATAAGCTATTGGGGATGGAAGGCAAGCTCGAGCAACGTGTGATGGGACAGAATGATGCCATAAGAGAAGTTTCTGAAAGCATTCGGACGGCGATGGCTGGGTTTAGAGAGCCTCAAAAACCTTTAGCGACCTTCCTTTTTCTTGGACCAAGTGGGACAGGAAAGACGGAACTTGCTAAGGCACTAGCTGAATTTCTCTTTGGAGATGAGAAATCGCTCATGGCTTTTGATATGTCAGAATATCAAGAAAAACATTCTGTTTCAAAGCTTATAGGAGCGCCGCCTGGTTATGTCGGTTATGAGCAAGAAGGTTTTTTGACAAAAAGGGTAAGAACACGGCCTTATTCCGTCATTCTATTTGATGAAATTGAAAAAGCACATCCTGAAATTTTCGACATCTTCTTGCAAATCCTTGATGAAGCTCGATTAACTGATTCCCATGGAAGGACCGTGAGATTTTCGGAGACCATCATCATCTTTACGTCAAACGTGGGAAGTTCTCTTGTAAGACCAAAAAAGATTGTTGGTGTGTGTGCTCCCAATGTTGAGGCCGGGAAGAGTCCTTCTAAGAAAGAAGTATTTGATAAATCCGTTCAGTGGGAACAATTGGAAAAAAAAATCCTGGAACAACTTCGAAAAACATTTCGTGTTGAATTTTTGAATAGGATTCAAAAGAAAATTGTCTTTAGACCACTAACTCGTGAAACTGTTAGACAAATAATAGAATCAAAACAAGTTCCCATGGCATTGAGACAACTGAGTGAAAAAGGTCTAGATGTACGCCTCGAGCTAACTGATGAAGCCTTGGATTTTT
>JAJRXH010000342.1 GCA_024276395.1 archaeon | reverse complement strand
TGATAGGGGGTTTGGACCGGTATACCTCTGGTTAGGTATGGCTTGGCGATAAAGAAATAAGACAATTCACTGATGATGAACTAGCATTATTCAGAGCAAAGAACATTGGTTTCATTTTTCAGTTATTCAATCTCTTCCCTTTCCTAAATTCCATTGAAAATGTCATGGTTCCACTATTAATCCTCGAATGGCCCTATAGCGTGGCAAGAAGGCGTGCTGAGGCTGTTCTTAGAGAATTAGGAATGGGAGGACACTTGTTGCACAAGCCCCAACAATTATCTGGTGGACAAGAGCAGCGAGTAGCAGTCGCTCGAGCTGTGGTCACGAATCCACGTATCATTCTAGGAGACGAACCAACAGGTGACCTTGAGTCAACGTCAGCTGCCGACAGCATGCACTTGTTCCGTCGAATCAACAAGGAACAAGGAAAAACATTCATTCTAGTTACTCATTCTCGATGGGTCGCGGAACAATGCGATCGAATTGTCCACATCGACGATGGCAAAATAATTCGCCAAGAAATAGGACCATTTAACACTAATGAGGAGTGAACAAAATTGATCAAGTTTTATGGCGTGCATCTCATCAAAAAAACAGCTTACGAACAATTAGACTCGTTGAAGGATAAATTAAAAAGGATCATTAAGCATCCTGGATTAGGTAGCAACATTCCTTGGGTATTTCTTCGGCTTCTCTTTCTAATAACAAGCATTTCAACTGGAATTATCACGACCGTCATCATTAGAAAGCTCCTTGACTCATTCTCCATCACCGTGAATCTAGCATTGCTCACTCTCCTTGAACTTCTCATCTTTACTGTCACTACTTTATTTTTCCATACCTACTTGAACAAGAAGTATTTTCAACCTCCTGGTGATGTACATGAAATGAACACCTTTCTTGTAGTTCTTGGAGAATACAAGAAATGGACATTGAAGAATTCCATCAGAAATATGAAAACTCTTGAGCACAAAGTCAATCATACCATTCAGAAGTATCATAAAAACCTTCTCAAGAACATGGTCCAGGAGGTCAGAAAGGATCTAGATGTGAGAACATTCAAGAAAGACTATGAAAAAATCTCCAGAGCCATCATAACGAATCGGATAGGCAACGATGAAAAAATACCCGTAAAACTTGACTCTTGGCACGAAGATCTATTACATTGGACTAAAAATACCTATTCCTATTTACTCATACAAAATAATTTTTGGATTTGGCACGACACGAAAGAGCAAGAAGCAATAGCCATCTTTCCGCGATTACATAACATTCCAGAGATCTTCAAGCAACTACCTAACACGAAAGAGAAGTTTAATATGAAGATGAACACGATTATCCCATGTTCATCATCAGAATCAATTCTTCACGCCCTCGATGAGATAACTCTCATCTCTTTCTTCATCCATCAACACATCGTGAGTCATGAGCCAATCATCTCAATCTCTAGATCAATAGATGCCGTTCAAAATGCCATTTCAGAATGGAATCAGACAATAACCAAGCATACCAACAATACAGATGATGAAAACGAGCTCGTTGAAGATATGGACATGATTGACTTCTCTCTTCAAGAACCTCTAGCAGACATCATCTTATTAATGATTAACAAGTTAAGTGGTAGTGCAGAGGTATTTTTACAACAAGCTCGCCAAAAAAATCATATGATCAGACTTGTTCAAAGCACTCAAAAGGGAACAGAAACAGATGTGCAGGCACAAATCATTAAGAGCATCGTTGATTCTCAATTAACGATGTTAGATAAGGTCCTTGAAGAAGGGATGGCCCATGTTAACGAGCTCCATCAACTTGCCACGCAGCTCATCAATTTATCAATGGAATTAAGA
>JAJRXH010000341.1 GCA_024276395.1 archaeon | reverse complement strand
ACGGATGACGCGATGCCGATGCTTGAAAGCCACGCATCACCGACGTGATGACGTGATCGGAAAAACAGAAGAGAAAAAAGAGAGAATAAGGCACCAAGCCGCTGGCTTGTCATTAAGAATTATCATTGAGATTCTATGAATCTTGAACTCGTTGATCAAGCTTTTATCCTTTCCCGTCTATTTAGTCGCAATTACATGGATGGATTTTTTTGTAACGAGTGCCCCTCAATGAGAAAGACGCCTGCTTACTCACGTACCATGTTAATGAAAAAGAAAAATAGCAGATGATAATTAAATAAGCGCAATGTCTCTGTCTTACTTGGAAATTGCTGCTTCGGTAATGAGACACTCAAATAAAGCAGTAATTTCATCAATCAGACTATTAATTTCATTTTCATCAGAAAATTTATCTCCTTCAAGAAAGAAAACTAACCCCAACCCATCAAAGAGAGAAACTAATAGTAGGGACTTCAAGTAAGTATTGTCAGCTTTCATTTCTCGAAGAATTTGATCACACGTGGAAATGTATGGAACACAAGCGCGTTCGAAAATCCGTTTCTTGTTATTCTCGTCCACGCGATTTAACACTTGCAAGAGAAACTTTGTCAATCCTTGATAGGAACGAGCGGCAATGACTAGTTCCTTGACAAAATGCTTGAATTTTTCATGAGGAGAGGAAAGGGAATTTACTCGTGCAGCCACTTGACTTAACAGTTTCTCGAACGTGGTCTCAATGACCTCCACGGCAAGTAGTTCTTTTGATTCAAAATAGTAGAACACGGTACCCTTGGATACTCCAGACTTTTTGGCAATCTCATCCATCGTCACGGAATCATAATCCTTCTCCAAGAAAGATGACATTGCCACTGTTAATATTTTAGTTCGTGTTATTTCTTTCTGATTTAGTCTTTGAGTGGTCATGATGAATCACGCCAGTTCATTTAGTCTTTATAGATCGTGTTCCCATTAGGTTAAGCTTGTAGGTACGAATGATATCTGGAAGAATGCGTTCGCCTGTATCTTGGTTCTCAAAATAAAGCGCATCAAAGGGACACTGAACGATACATGCCCCACATTGCACGCAATCATCAATTCGAGGGATGTAAATTTGTCTTGTCTCTGCATGATACTCAAAACAATTCTTGGGACACACGTCTTCTCAAAATCGGTCACCTTTACACCTTTCTTCATCAACGGTAACGTGGAAAAAACTTTCCTTACTCATGCTGCTCTTGTACGTGGGAGTTACTCCCATTAAATCCATCGTTATTATTCCACTTGTGATGAATGATACGACCAACCACCTAAGCCAATCCGAACTGTTACTGCCAAGCATCCCCGAGATGATCTGCACGAATGCCTGTAGCAAGATAGTAGAAAGAGGAAGAAGGACAAGCCATTCGAAAGGAATGGACGTCGATCTGATCTTCAATCGCTTCATGCGCTTGAGTAGTGGTTCATAAACTGGAAAGGGTATCAGAAACACGAATGTCGAAATCCAAGGTAACGAGAATGTCACGAACGTTTCATCTGGCCATGAAATGATGAAAATTAACGATAAAATTAATGAAATGGGGAATGCCAAGGCAATGGCCATTTCTAGACGACGTTTTAGTGGGAAGCTTACCTGTTTATCAATATCCCGTTTTTCGAAGGAATGCGAAAGAAAGTAAGGAATGTCCTTTGCCTCTACGGGCCCCCATTTTACCCTCCACTTGGTTTTCTTCGTGATGAGCCGGCCATCGATCCCAGTTGCTGCTAGCTGAGGTAAGATGATGGTTCTATGATGCACTAACTCCTCAATTCCAGAAGTTTTTAGAGCAGCAATCACTTCATGCGTGGTAAAATGTCCCCCAGTAGCAGCACACCACACGTTAACTCCACGACTATTAGCTACTAGAATGTAACAGTCCATTCCTTTTAAAGACCGTAATAAACGGGATACAGTGAGGATATAATTCCCAGTAATTAGCACTGGAGACGTTTCATCCGGATTTCCTACTTTCCGAATACCAGTCTTGGTTGGAATTGGAAAAAATCTAAGCATCAGACACGTTATTTCAATGAGTAAATATTTAATCGCATTCATCTGAATTCACATCCTCGCCACTAAAAGGCTTTTGAGCAACATGTATAGTGAAATTTCCCAGCCAATTTTCCTTGATTTCTACTAACTCAAAGCCTGTTTCAGAAAGCATCTGATCTAACTGTTTAACGGGCTTCGTGGTTGTCTGTGTCAGCATGTAGGTGATGAGCACGAGAGGAATTCGTAGCAACACGTTAAGAATCCGCTTGAAAATACTTCTTGGAACAGTTTCATCCCCAATGATGAACTTGCCTCCTGGTTTCAAGATTTTCTTAGCATTTTTCAGGAGATATCGCCTTTCATTGTCATTCAGTTCCGAAAATAACAGGCTTGCAGTGATCACATCAAAACAGTCGGATTCAATTTCATCAATATCAAGCACGTCACCGAGTTGAAATACCACGTGACCTTGCGATTCTTCCTTGGTGATTTTCTGCTTGGCAATGTCAAGCATCTGAGGATTCACGTCAATTGCCGTCACGTGAGCACCAGAACGGGCAAGCTTGATGCTTAGCAATCCGGTACCACATCCCAGGTCAAGAACTTTTTGATCTTCTCTGACCAACGAGGCCATGTAATCGTGATACTCGGTAATTTTTCCCCAAGTGAGGATTTTAATGCCAGTATCATAACGTCTTGGACTAGATTCCAATATTTTCATTAACACGTACGTCATTATCATCATCTTCTGCGCTGACATGCTTTCTCATCATAATTAACTGACTGACTGGTCAGTTAAATACCTTGCGATCACCCAATTGCGATCACCCAAGTACGCTAAAGGTAAAGATAGTGT
>JAJRXH010000340.1 GCA_024276395.1 archaeon | reverse complement strand
GAAAGAAGAGCCCATTGCGATTCTGTTTTCCATGGTGAATGCTCGTTGATGTTGTAAGTCTGCTGATACCGAACTTCCCAAGTAACTGAGAATTCGTTGTTGTACGTCGTATTGAGCAGCTATTTGTTCGCAAGGGATGGGTAAAATTGGAGAGAGATCAAATATTCCAGTCTTTCGAATTGTAGTTGAGAGATTCTTTGTGATCTTCAAATCCGTCAGAACACTTACCGTAAAGTACCACGTGCTTGCATTGTTAGGAGAAGACTTGTTTACATCCTCATTAGAAGGCTCAAGTACTGCCTTGATCTGCTCTAAGCCCTCTCTAATTTTGCGGGCACGAATCATCCGATAGGTGTTGTCGTCATAGACCTTGGTAATCTTGAGATCTATTTCCCCCCAATTCTTGGATCGTCCCATTCCAACATTAAGAGTAAATATTTTTCCCTCGGTGAATGCTTGTTTAAGTTCAGGGTATTTATCATCTGCCACGTAAAACAAGGTACTAAGTATTGTTCCAGGTGTCAAGGCAGTTATTCCGTAAAAATATCCTTTTTCGGCGCTTCTGAAGTTTTTATTGACGGTAAGACTATTATAACGTGATAATTTCAATAATTCTTGATTAAAAATCCGCTGAGAAACTTTTACTATTCCACTTGCCTTAGTTCCTTTGAAGCTTTCCTCTTTAATTAATATCATCTCTTTTTTTTCGTGGTTTCTTTTGTTTTCCATTAAAATTTCGGCACTGAATTGTTCTTTTACTAATTGAGGGATTTTTGATGTTACATCACTTCGTGATGCAAGTTCTGACTTCCCCATTGCCAGAAGTCTATCTGCTACTAAATATGGATAATTTCTTCCCGTAACAGCACTTCGGAAATCTTTGAGGGGAAAACTGTCGAGTAAGTCCCATTGAGATGGAAGGGCGTGCATTGTTATTACGGCGTTTTCCCGCCACGTTAAGTGATATTTACAATGGATCAGTTCTGGGCATCCTTCGCAAGGTAAGGGCTCATTCTGTGTTGAAATATTCTTGCAGTGACCGAAACCATTTTTTATGTTTTCCAAAAGGAAATGATTGGCAATTGCACCTCTAAGAGAGTGATCACGAATATATCGTGTGGTGTCGTGATGAACGTTTCGATGTCGGCTTGCCGTGCTTATTAGAGGTGTTTTTACTTTAATGTGAAGTTGGACGATGGCCATTGTAATTTTCTCCCAATTACCTTTCTTTGTCGAGTTGACATCCTTCTTTTCTTGATAACTTAGTGATCAGAAATTTTATGGATCCTTAATTGTTAGATTTTTCTAACTTTGAAAAATTTGAAAACTGTCTTCTTGCAATGTCTACTGCACTGCTAGGTTCGATGTCAATTCTTTCAATTATACCGCCGCCGCGAGAACTGAATCCACCGAAACTTTCCCACTGTAATCCATTTAATCCAGCAATGAGTAAGGAAAGTTCATTGTTATTTAAGGGAATTTGGGGCTGGATGACGAAGGTGAGAATCATTGGAACAATATCTGTCGTGGGGAAATACATTTCATAAGTAAACAAGGCACCATGCTCGATGGATTTAAATTCAGGATCGATCCTAATACCGTGTAGTTTAACGGTCTGTGTCTGGTTCAAGTCCATTAATTTTTCTGGATTTTCAAACCGGATCTTAATTTTTCCTCCTTTTTCCAGTCCGGGATCAGTGACGTTTTTACCTAAGAGCGTGGTGATTACATCATCGGGGAACTTCAATACTTGGCATGCTCTCATCATGCTTCCTCTAAGTAGACCTTTGAAGGAAGATGTAAAGAATTCTGGCGAATCACTCAATGGGAGATCAATGTCGCCGCTGGCCCGACCTTTTCCAATTCTAAAGTTTCTCAATTGAATACTCACTTTGATGTCATTCAACCATCTACTTTCGGTCACAGAACCCACCTGATCTATTATTTTTTTATTATCTTGATTGACGTGACGATTATTTTTAGCATTAAACATTACTCGCTATTTGATTGGCTACCAAGTAAATGAGTATTTTTTCATTCGATTCCGTCAAGTCCCACCAGCAACTTGATGGTGGCCATCATTGATTCTAGTGACGTTTCGTCATTGGTCTGATTTTTTGTTGTGGTCATTATTTTTGACATCATGTCGAATATTCTGGATGGAATGGTAATTTCAAAGAGATCAAATATATCTTGGTAAATGAGGTGGATTTGCTGCTGGTCACTCGTCGTTTCCATCCTCTTGAAGATGAATCTATGGAACAATTCAAGAGCTTGGATTCGTTTCTTATCCTCTGGTGATTTTTTTGATTGTTTAAGTCTTGCTAGCCGATAATCACTCCGAATTTTGATGAGGGTTGAATTAATGTCAGTTTTCTGGATGTTGATAAAGCGGGAGATGTGTTGTGGGGTCACGCCATTAAGAGTTAAAGTAAGTAAAATATCTTGAACTTCTTTCAATTCATCCCAGGTTCTAGGCCAATAGTTCAAGTAGATTCTAAAAGGAATATTAACCTCAAGAGGGCGTTCTAAAGGGCTAAAATGTTCTCGTACTTCTTCCAAATTGGGTGCCGTTTTGAATCGTTGGATGCAGACCGTGAGGTTCGTCCCGTGATTCCATGGATCAAATTTATCTGTTGATTTTTCATTACTATTAACTCTAAGAAGCTGTTTTGATCTCTTCTTTGCTTCTTTTTCTAATTCTGTTACAGCCTCGAAACTCTTGAATAAAGGAGCATTATTTTTACTGACGGCAATTCCCAGAGAGATACCGATTGGAAAAACAGCTAATGGATCCTTTAAACTTTCTTTGGAGTAATTACTCGATTTTTTTCCTAGAAGACCCGTTAGATGATCGTGAAATCCTCTTAAAAAGGCTAGAACATGGCCAGCATCGAGTACTAAAGTGAAATCGTCGCCACCGACAAAGATTACGTGCCAGGGAAGAACGCATTCCAAGCTCTTATCTTGTGAAT